>NZ_JBSSBO010000006.1:0-103253 GCF_054058915.1 Thermostichus sp. MS-CIW-41 | reverse complement strand
TCAGGACTTGGGTCATGGTTCTATCATAACTTCCGCATTCCTCCCGACACTGACCCTACGGGTACAGTGCGGGGCTCCTGCGATTTCTAGCTGACTCTCGCCAGGCCACCAAGCGGGGGCAGCGGCAGCAACTGACGATTTCAGCTTGCAAAGTGGCCCAATCCTGGATCCCCAGCGCCCTACTCCTCCTCCTCGTCGTCATCCTCCTCTAGCTCGTCGAAGGCAGGGGTGGAATCGTCGATCAATTGATCATCTTCCAAGATCAAACGAGGCGGCAGCTCCGGCAACACCGCAGGCTCTTCCTCCTCTTCGTCAGGCTCCGGCTCGGCGGCAATCTCCTCGTAGGTGGTGAAGCCCGTGCCTGCCGGGATCAGGCGCCCGATGATCACGTTTTCTTTCAACCCGCGCAGCCAGTCGGATTTGCCCTCGATGGCCGCCTCTGTAAGCACGCGGGTGGTTTCCTGGAAGCTGGCCGCTGAGATGAAGCTGTCGGTATTCAAGCTGGCCTTGGTGATCCCCAGCAGGACGGGCGTGTATTTGGCCGGCGCTCCTCCAGTAATGGCCATGGTGGCGTTGGTCTGCTGGATTTCCCGCAACTCCACCAGCTCGCCCGGCAGCAGGATGGTGTCGCCGCCATCATCCACCCGCACCTTGGAGGTCATCTGGCGCACCACGATCTCGATGTGTTTGTCGGAGATCTCCACCCCCTGGGAGCGGTAGACGTTCTGCACTTCGTTGACAAAGAAGCGCTGCACCTCCCGCAGAGCCAACCGTGCGGCTTGGTCATCTCCCAAGGTTTGGCGATGGTACTCGTAGTAGATCTCCAAGAGGTCGTGGGGGTTGGCAGGGCCATCGGTAAGGGGATCCCCCACCCCCACCGGCTGTCCATCTACCACGATTAAGCTCTGCCCCGGCAGCCCAGGATAGTCTCTAACGGTGCCATCGGCTTCGATGACCTTGAGATCTGGCTCTTCTCCCCGCCAGCTCAGTTGAACGGTGCCGGGCCGCTTGGCCAGCACACACATTTCCTTGGGCTTGCGGGCCTCCAGCAGCTCCTCAATCCGCGGCAGACCCTGGATGATGTCCCCCGTCTTGGCCCGCTCAAACACCAGGAGGGCCAGGGAATCCCCCCGCTGCACCAGATCGCCATCTCGTACCTGCAGGATGGCACCCGCAGAAACCAAGTAGGGCCGCGCCATCCGCAACAGGACTTGGCCGTCCGTTATCTGCATCACCTGTCCCGACTGTGGAGAAGGGATCCCGGGAGCAAGCTCGTCCCCAGCCCGCACCAGCGCCCCTACCGCCACGCTGGCTGAACCTGTCAGGGGCACCTGCACCAGATCGTCGTCGGTAATCACCAGCACCCGCCGCACCACTTCCGCTCCCTGGCGGATCCCTTGGACGATCCCGGCCTTTTTGGCTTGGATTTCGGTGCGGGCGATAACATCTCCGCTGGCGATGGAGTCTCCTTCCTTCACCAACAGCCGCGTGTGGGTACTCCCCTGCGTCAGATCCGCTTCCACATCGCGGCGCAGCAACAGGGTTTCCAGAATCACCAGTTGCAGGCGGCGAATATCTGGATCCTTCTCATCTTGGATCAGCTCGATATCGGCCTTCAGTTGTGGGGCGTCGGTATCGATTTCCAGCACCAGTTGGGTGCGCAGGAGCTCTACAGGGCCTACCGACTTCACCCGCTCCCCATCTTTGAAGGGAACCCGCTGCACCGCCCGCAGACGAATGGAGCGACCGGACTCGCTGGTGGACTCTTGAGTGGGCACCAAGGGCCGGTCGGGGATCTCGTACTCCTGCACCGGACGCAGCAGCAAGCCTGGGCCTTCGGGAGTTTCCACGTGTTCCAGGTAGACCAGTCGGTCGGGAACGATGCTGCTGAGCACCGGTTGCCCTGGCTGGATTAGGGTGCCACTTTTCACTTCCAAGTCGGCGGGGTTGTCCACCAGATGCAGGGATCCCGGCTTGATGACAATCTCCCGCAGAATGTCGTTCTTCTGGATGACTTCGACAACACCGGCATTCTGGCAAAAGATGTCTTTCACTACCTCGGTGCCCGCTTCCACATACTGGCCGTCGTCCACGTTCAGCAGGGAGATGTCCTTGTTCACCTCGTGGGTCTCTTCCGGGATCCACAGCAGGGTGCCGCCCTGGATGACTTCGTAACCTTGCTTGGCCTTGCCGCGCCGTGCCACCTCAATGCCGGCGAACTTCACCAAGCCTCCCGTCTGACTGCGGAAGTGGTTGTCGATCAGCTCCGCCACCACCTCATCGTTGCCCACTTTGGTGCCCGGAGTAGCCTTGAGAACAAAGGTCTGCCCACTGGAAGTGTCCAGCAAAAATTGTTCCCGCCCCTGGTGGGATTCCACCCGTACCCGTGCTTCCCGCAACACCACCGAAGCGTTGATGATCTCCACCTCGCGCCCACTTCTGGTGTCGCTGCGCTCCGGTAGCCGCACAATGCCGCCATGCTCCGTCACCAGCGAGGTTTCGGCGATCACATCCCCCGCCTGCACCCGATCCCCGTTTTTCACCACCGGCTCGGCCCCCGGAGGCAGGTTGTACACCTGTCCAGACATCACCCAGATCAATCCCTGCCGCTGGGCAGTGTAGGTGGTGTTACCCTGGCGGTCAGTCTTCTCCTCGATGGGCAGATCGGCAAAGCGAATTTCTCCAGCCAGGTCGGCCACCACCTCTTTCTGGGCTTTCTCGGTGCTCTTACGGCTGGCCTTGGCCAGGGACACCTCTGCAATCAACTGATCCCGCTGCACCTGGGCTCCGTCCCGCACCAGCAGGGTGGATCCCTGAGTCATGTCGAAGGACTCCCGTTGACCGTCTGGGCCTTCCAAGATGATTTGGTTGTTTACCTCCACTTGTAGAGCATCGTCGCCGTGGCGGGTACGGAAGGGGCGGGTGCGCAGATTTTTCGGGAACCGCACCACACCCGCAAAGGGGGCGCGAATTTGGCGGGCCACCTCCCCTGTAAACACGCCTCCCGTGTGGAAGGTGCGCATGGTCAACTGGGTGCCCGGCTCCCCAATCGATTGGGCGGCGATGATCCCGACCGCTTCCCCCAGATCCACCAGGCGGGAATGGGCCAAGCTCCAGCCATAACACATCCGGCACACGGAGCGGTTGGCTTCACAGGTGAGGGGAGAACGCACCATCACCTGGCGGATGCCAGCCTCTGCAATGGTTCTAGCCAAGTCGTGATCCACTTCTTGGTTGCGGCGGGCGAGGATCTCCTGGGTTTGTGGATGCACCACGTCGCGCGCCAACACTCGGCCCACCAAGCGCTCCTCCAGAGACACCACCACCTTGTCCCCGTCCATCAGGTATTCCAGAAGGATGCCCTGCTCAGTGCCGCAGTCGGATTCCCGCACGATCACATCCTGAGACACGTCCACCAAGCGGCGGGTGAGGTAGCCGGAGTCGGCGGTGCGCAGGGCCGTATCCACTAAACCCTTGCGGGCCCCATAGGAAGAGATGATGTATTCGGTAACGGTCAGGCCCTCGCGGAAATTGGTTTTGATGGGCAAATCGATGATCTCCCCCTGGGGGTTGGCCATCAGGCCGCGCATGCCCACCAACTGCCGTACCTGGGAGACATTCCCCCTCGCCCCCGAGTTGGCCATCATGTAGACGGAGTTAAGGGGATCGTTCTGCCGGAAGTTGTTGAGCATCTCCTCTTTGATCTGGTCGTTGATCTGGTTCCAGGTGTCGATCACCTTTTGGTAGCGCTCCACCTCTGTGATTTCCCCGCGGGTGTAGCGCTCGGTGGCCGCCTCGATCTCGGCTTCCGCTTGTGCCAACAACTGCCGCTTGCTGGGGGGAACGCGCAGGTCTTCAACGCTGATGGAGACGGCTGCCTGGGTGGCGTATTTGAAGCCCAGGGTCTTCAGAGCATCCGCCATCTGAGCGGTGCGGGCTGTGCCGTAGCGGGCAAAAGACCAAGCAATTAGGTTGCGCAGCTCTTTTTTGCCAATTTGATAGTTGCGAAAGGGCACAGGGGGCAAAGGGGCGTCGGCTTTGTTGCCGTCGGCAGCCTGCCGCGCCAGGCCAGCGGAAAATCGTCCTTTTTCGCTCATGATGCCTCGCTAGAGAGAAGGGGAGAGAAGAGCCGTCCTACGGCAGAGGGTAACTACGCAGACAAAATATCCTGCACGGTCTTGTTAAAAATGATCCGGCCCGGCGTGGTGCGAATGTACTGGCTGATCACGTTGCCGTTTTGATCTTCGCGGATACGGCGGTAGTTGGTGATCTTGAGGCGAATGCCGCCCGGTTCTTCGATGATTTGCGGCTCGGACTCTTTTTCGCCCTTGCCCAACTCCATCGGGCCGTGGTAGCGCACCCAGACCTTGCTGTGCAGGCCGATGGCGCCGCGGTCGTAGGCGATGAGAGCATCTTCCAAGCTGGCGAAGAAGCGATCGCCAATATCTGGCGCGTGGGGGTTGTCCGCCGTCAGGTAGTAGCACCCCAACACCATATCTTGGCTGGGGGTGATGATGGGAGCGCCGGTGGCCGGGGAGAGGATGTTGTTGGTGGCCAGCATCAGCAGGCGCGCTTCCGCCTGGGCTTCCAACGACAGGGGCACATGCACCGCCATCTGGTCGCCGTCGAAGTCGGCGTTGAAAGCGGGGCAAACCAGAGGGTGAAGTTGAATCGCCCTTCCCTCCACCAGGATCGGTTCAAAGGCTTGGATCCCCAGGCGGTGCAGGGTGGGGGCACGGTTGAGCAAGACGGGGTGGCCGTCGATCACCTCTTCCAGCACATCCCAAATCTGTGGGTCATTGCTCTGGATCAGCTTTTTGGCAGCCTTGATGTTGTTGACAATGCCCCGCTTGATCAATTTGTGGATGACAAAGGGCTGGAACAGCTCGATGGCCATCTCTTTGGGCAGGCCACACTGGTGCATGCGCAGGTTGGGCCCCACCACGATCACCGAACGCCCGGAGTAGTCCACCCGTTTGCCCAACAGGTTTTGCCGGAAGCGCCCCTGTTTGCCCTCGATGATGTCGGAGAGGGACTTGAGGGGACGGTTGTTGGCCCCCGCCACCACGCGCCCCCGCCGACCGTTGTCGATCAGCGCGTCCACCGCCTCCTGGAGCATGCGCTTTTCGTTGCGCACAATGATCTCCGGCGCCATGATCTCCTGCAGCCGGGCCAGGCGGTTGTTGCGGTTGATCACACGACGGTAGAGATCGTTGAGGTCGCTGGTGGCAAAGCGGCCCCCATCCAACTGCACCATGGGACGCAAATCCGGCGGGATCACCGGCAGCACCCGCAACACCATCCACTCCGGACGGGATCCGGTGGCGATGAAGTTGTCGATCACCCGCAGCCGCTTGATCAGGCGTGCCCGCTTTTGGCCGCGAGCAGTGGTGATCTCCTCCCGCAGTTGCTCCGCCTCTTTTTCCAGGTCGATATCCTTGAGCAGGCGCTCGATGGCCTCCGCCCCGATCATCGCCCAGTTCTCCGGCAGTTGCAGTTCGGATCCCTCCTCGTACATCTGATCTTCGATCTCGAGGAATTGATCCTCCGTCAGCAGTTGTTTGTAGGAGAGATTCTGGGCATTGCCCGGATCCACCACTACGTAGGCGTTGAAGTATACCACCTGCTCCACATCCCGCAGCGGCATATCCAACAGGGTGGCGATGTGGCTGGGGATCCCTTTCAAATACCAAACGTGGGTGACGGGGGCAGCCAACTTGATGTAGCCCATGCGGTGGCGGCGCACCCGCGACTCGGTCACCTCCACCCCACAGCGCTCGCAGACGATCCCCCGATGCCGTACCCGCTTGTACTTGCCGCAGTGGCATTCCCAGTCTTTGGCCGGCCCAAAGATGCGCTCACAGAAAAGACCATCCATCTCCGGCTTGAGGGTGCGGTAATTGATGGTCTCGGGCTTGGTGACTTCCCCCACCACTTGACCATTCGGCAGGGTGCGCTGGCCCCACTCCATGATCCGTTCTGGAGAAGCCAAGCCGATTTTGACATAGTCAAAGCGTTGCTCTGTTTTGGCCATCGCCGTTTTCCTCCTGGCTTGCTGAACCCAAAGGAGAGGGAAGCCCCACCCTCCTTCGTGGGTTGAAGGGGATCCCCGTCACGTTCGCGTCAGGGGTGGGGAGCGCTCTCAACCCTCAAAAGTCCTCTTCCTCCTCCTCGTCCTCATCTTCCTCAAGGCTGCGGCTGGCATTCGCGTCAGCGGTGCGGAGCACTCTGGTAAAGGCGGGTGATGGCGAGAGATCCTCAGACGTAACCGATTCATAAGTGGGTCGAGAGGGAGTATGACGGTTGGAGGTATCGGCCATCAGATCCACTTCCACATCGTGGGTTTGCCCTTCGCTGTCCACCTCCACCTTGTGTACCGACACATCCAGGCAGAGGGACTGCAGCTCCCGCACCAGCACCTTGAAGGACTCCGGCGTGCCGGGTCGAGGGATGGGCTTGCCCTTGACGATGGCGTTGAGAGCCTCGTTGCGCCCCACCATGTCGTCGGACTTGACGGTGAGCAACTCCTGCAGGATGTAGGCTGCCCCAAACGCCTCCAAAGCCCACACCTCCATCTCCCCAAAGCGCTGGCCGCCCTGCTGCGCCTTGCCCCCCAGCGGTTGCTGGGTCACCAAAGAATAGGGGCCGGTGGAGCGGGCATGGATCTTGTCATCCACCAAGTGCACCAGCTTCAGCATGTAGGCGCGGCCCACCGTAACGGGCTGGTCGAAGGGCTCCCCGGTGCGACCATCAAACACCTGGATTTTGCCGCAGTACCTGCCTTCCGGGTTGAAGATCCAGTCCTTGCCGGTCTTCTCTCGGGCTTCCCTCAGCTTGGCCTCCACCGTCAGACGGGAGGCTTCTAAACCGTGCATCTCATCAAAGGGCATCAGCTTGAAGCGCACTCCCAGATGTTCTGCTGCCCAGCCCAGCAGGCACTCGTACACTTGGCCCACGTTCATCCGGGAAGGCACTCCCAAGGGGTTGAGCACCACATCCACCGGTGTGCCGTCCGCTAGGTAGGGCATGTCCTCAATCGGCAAGATGCGGGAGATGATGCCTTTGTTGCCGTGACGGCCCGCGATCTTGTCCCCCACCTGGATTTTGCGCTTGAGGGCAATGTAGACCCGCACCACCATGTTGGCGCCGGGAGGCAGCTCATCCCCCTGTTCGCGGGTAAAGATGCGTACATCCACCACCCGACCGCGCTCGCCGTTGGGCACCCGCAGCGAGTTGTCCCGCACATCCCGAGCTTTTTCCCCGAAAATGGCCCGCAACAGCCGCTCCTCTGGCGGTTGATCAGACTCCCCTTTGGGAGTGACCTTGCCCACCAAAATGTCGCCGGCCTCCACCCAAGCCCCAATGCGCACAATGCCGTTCTCATCCAGGTCCCGCAGGGCATCTTCCCCCACGTTGGGGATTTCGCGGGTGATCTCTTCCGGGCCTAGCTTGGTTTGCCGGGCCTCGATCTCGTGCTTCTCGATGTGTACCGAGGTAAAGACATCGTCGTAGACCAGCCGCTCGCTGATCAAGATGGCATCTTCGTAGTTGTAGCCCTCCCAGGGCATGTAGGCCACCAACACGTTTTGGCCCAAAGCCAGCTCGCCCCCTTCGGTCGCCGGGCCATCCGCCAGCACCTGGCCAGCCACCACCCGATCCCCCGTATAGACAAGGGGACGCTGGTTGAGGCAGGTGTCTTGGTTGGAGCGCTGGTATTTCTGCAGGCGATAGACAATTGGATCCCCGCCGTCGTCTGGCCGCACCACGATTTCGTCGGCAGAGACATAGGTCACCACGCCATTGGTGCGCGACACCACCACCATGCCGGAGTCGCGTGCCGCCTGGGCTTCCAGGCCAGTGCCCACATAGGGCCGATCCGGCTTGAGCAGGGGCACCGCCTGCCGCTGCATGTTTGCTCCCATCAAGGCACGGTTGGCGTCATCGTGCTCCAGGAAGGGGATCAAGGAGGTGGCCACCGAGATGACCTGCACCGGCGCCACTTGGACGTAGTGCACTTCTGTGGGGTGGGCGGTGGTGAACTCCTGGCGGTAGCGCACCGGCACCAAGTCGGCAGTGATGCGGCCTTCGGCATCCACCGGCACATCCCCAGGGGCTACGCGGTACTCGTCCTCTTCGTCAGCGGTGAGGTAGACCATGCCCAGATCTTTGCGCACCACGCCGTTCTCGACCCGGTAATAGGGGCTTTCGATAAAGCCGTACTGGTTGACGCGGGCGTGGGTGGCCAGGGATCCAATCAACCCGGCGTTGGGGCCTTCTGGAGTTTCGATGGGGCAGATGCGGCCGTAGTGGCTGGGGTGGATATCCCGCACCGCAAAGCCGGCCCGTTCCCGACTTAGGCCGCCGGGGCCCAGGGCAGATAGCCGCCGCTTGTGGGTCAGCTCCGCCAGGGGATTGGTCTGATCCATGAACTGGGAGAGCTGGCTGGAGCCGAAGAACTCCTTAATGGCCGCCACCAAGGGTTTGGGGTTGACCAAAGAGGCCGGGGTGAGGTTTTCCGACTCGGAGACTGTCATCCGTTCTCGGATGATCCGCTCCAGGCGATTCAGGCCCACCCGCACCTGGTTTTGCAGCAGCTCGCCCACGGAGCGCACGCGGCGGTTGCCCAGGTGGTCGATGTCGTCCACATGGCCGATGTCGTACTCCAAATTGATCAGGTAGTCGATGACGGCCAAAATGTCGGTGACGGTAAGCACCCGCACACTTTCGGCTACGTTCAAATTTAACTTTTTGTTCAGCTTGTAGCGCCCTACTCGGCCCAAATCGTAGCGTTTGGGGTCGAAGAAGCGGGATTCCAGCAACTGCTGGCCACCCGATACGGTGGGGGGTTCCCCGGGCCGCAACTTGCGGTACAGCTCCATTAGGGCTTCTTCTTCGGTGTAGGGCCCCTCTTTCTCCATGGTTTTCTGGAAGAATTCGGGGTGGCGCAGGTTGTCGTAAATCTCGGAGTCGCTCAGGCCCAAGGCTTTCAGCAGAACTGCCGCCGAGAGCTTGCGGGTTTTGTCGATGCGCACCCACACCAGGCCGTTTTTGTCGGTCTCGAACTTCAGCCAGGCACCGCGGTTGGGGATGAGGCTGGCGCTGTAGGTGCGACGCCCGTTTTTGTCCAGCTCCGATTTGTAATAGACGCCGGGGCTGCGCACAATTTGGTTGACGATCACCCGCTCGGCGCCGTTGATGATGAAGGTGCCCCGATCCGTCATCAAGGGCAGTTCGCCGATGAAGACGTCCATGTCTTTGATCTCGCCGGTCTCTTTGTTGATCAGGCGAGTGGGCACCCGGATCTGCGCTTGATAGGTGGCATCCCGCCGCTTGGCCTCCTCGGGGTCGTAGCGGGGGCGGTTGATCTTGTACCCTTTGGAGGGATCCCCAGGGCGATATTCAGGCAGGAAATGCAGTTCCAGCTTGCCGGTGTAATCGATGATGGGGGAAAAGCTGAGAAGCTCCTCTTCAAACCCTTCTCGCAAAAACCACAAGAAACTCTCCCGCTGAATCTCCACCAGGTCAGGAAAGGTAGGAGCGACAGGGGATGGCACTGCTAATTGTGTCATGCGTTGCTCGGGAGGGGTCGCGCTGCAGTCAGGCCTTCCATTATAGAAACCCCGCCAACGATCGTCAACGAACGTTACAAAGGTCGAGGGGCTGTCCGGATCCCTTGAGGGCTCACTTGGAAAATCTCGGCAAAACCGCTGGGGATCCCCTTTTGGCTGCCGGGGCAGGGGCGGTTTCCGCCATGCCTTAAGGATTGTTCACATCCATTCACACTCAAGCAGATTATTCTAATCTTTAACCGTTTTTGCGGATCATCCGCTGCTCCAGCTCGGATTTCCATTTCCGGTCAACCTTGGGGATCGGAGGGGTGGTTCTGACAGGCTCAGCCGGTCGCCAGGGTGGACGCGGCGCCGGTCTTTGTCGCTTTTGAGATGCACGCTGTTGATGCAGGCTAGGGGGCAAGACGCGGAGCCATCAATCATGAGAAAGGATCGGGAATGGGTTTACAAAGCTTCTCAGGCTGGGGGAACCTCGGGATGGCTTGCGGGTGATCTGCGGGTGATCTAATGAAGCACAGTTTGTTGGCGAGGAGGGTTTTGTGAGTCAAAGTCAGAACAATCAGAATAAAAAAAGTGATCTGTATAACCGGGACCACAGCTTGTCGGCCCAGTTGCGAGAGGGCACCAAGCAGTCCCACACCATGGCCGAGAACATGGTGTTTATCAAGTGTTTCCTGAAGGGAGTGGTGGATAAGCGGGCCTACAGCCGCTACGTGGGCAATTTCTACTTTGTCTACAGTGCTCTGGAAGAGGGCTTTGCCCAACTGCGAGAGCACCCGCTGGTGGGCCGGTTCTACTACCCGGAGCTGTGGCGCAAGACCAGCCTGGAGAAGGATTTAAATTATTTTGTTGGCCCCAACTGGCGCTCTTTGGTCAAGCCCTCCCCTGCCTGCCAGGTCTATGTCAACCGCATTCGGGAAGTGGTGGAAAAAGATCCGCTTCTGCTGATCGCTCACGCCTACACCCGCTACATCGGTGACTTGTCGGGTGGCCAAATCCTCAAAAACATCGCCCGCCGGGCCATGGGCTTGCCGCCAGGGGAAGGAACAGCTTTTTACGATTTCGAGCAGATCCCCCACGAGGGCAAGTTCAAGCAGCGCTACCGTGCCCAGATGGATGCATTGGGGCTGGATCAAGCCACCATCGACCGCATTGTGGCAGAGGCCAATTATGCCTTCAAGCTGAACATGGACTTGTTTAGGGAGTTGGAGGGGAATTGGCTGTTGTCGATGGCCCGCTTGGCCTGGAATTCGCTGCTCAGCCAGTTTCAACGCAAGCCCACCCGTTCTGAGGCAGCCGCTCCCAGCTCCTAAAATCCGGATTCCAGAGGGCAGTGAGGCGATGGGTTCTGCTGCCTATCTCCCCTCTCCCTCTGGGAGAAGAGCCGGGGGTGAGGATCAGTCACATTCAAGAGTGTCGCGGGTGGCCCGACCAGTTACAGGGTTGACGCCGGTGGCCCGTTCACAGAGGATGGAGAGGGCGTCTTGGCGTATTAAGGCATTGGTGAAATCGGCCCCATCAATTTGGATCCCTTCGACTCGGGCCAGCCACATCATGCTGTCCTGCAGTTGCGCTTCTCGCAGATCCGCACCCTGTAAGTTGGCCATGTCCAAAGTGGCCCCCCGCAGGTCGGCCCCGCGCAAGTTGGCTTTGCTGAGATTGGCCCCGAATAGGTTCGCCCCTGCCGCCTTCACGTGGCTGAGATCGCTTTGGCGCAGGTTGGCCTTGAGAAACTTCCAGCCGCTCAGGTCTTGCCCTGCAAAGCTCACTCCCTGCAGATCTCGTTTGGTGTAGTCCTCTGCCTGGGCCGGGGATCCCAGCAGGGTAACCCCCAGGCAGAGTATCAGCCCGCAAAGCACCATCCCCCGCAGGAAACGGCTCAGCCGAGACAGCCTCGCCAGAACCGAAGCCAGCCAAGCAACAGACATCGTGGATCCCTCCCTCAAGGAAACCTCCATGGCTTGGGAATTGCTTCTGGTTTTAGAATTGCTTCTGGTTTTATCTTACCGGATAGGGATCCCGCCGGCAGGTTGGGCTATCATGAACTACCCCACCGCATAGGCGGATGGGGTTTCTGATGCCCCATCCCCTTGACGGCAGGATTTTAGTCTCTTCCTCTGCCCCAGGTGCTTCATAGCCCCGCAGGACTTTGAAGTAGAGCTGAAGCATCCAAGACTCACGAGGCCGGTTCCCAACCCCGGTTGCCGATTAGTGGCAACGTTGTACATCACCATCACCGAGCCCCGATCCCTCGGGATTTCAAACCCACAAGCCGAGCAGACATGATAGCGGTTGCTCAAGTCCGCCCACTCCTTGTGGACTGCCCCACATTGGGGACAGCGCTGCGAGGGCTTGATGGCTTGCGTAGGAAGCACGAGAACTAAACCACCTTTCTGCTCGATTTTGTAGGTAATCATCTGGTTCAATGTACCGAACCCCACCGACAGAATAGACTTGTTTAGCCCTGCCTTGCGCTTCCCACCCTTGCGGGTCATCCCTTTGACATGCAGCTTCTCCGTTACGCCGTTCGCCTACGGCGGCGCGGAGCGCTTCGCCATAACGACAAGCTATCTCTGACGTAACTTTGTGTTGCCAGTCTTTGCGCTGACGGGCAACTTTGGCTTTGAGTTGCGCTTCCCGCCGGTGGATTTTCTTCCACCTTCTGGAAGCCTTGACACCCTTCTTCGGAGCGCGCTTTCTCCGCTTCAACTTGGCAAGCTCGCGTATCTTCGCCTCACTCCGCTGGGTAAAGCGGGGATTGGCAATCTCCTGAAACTCCGCCCCGTCAAACAGGGTCAGGGCGGTCTCTGTACCCAAGTCATAGGCAACGATGGACTCATATCGCAAATCCGACTGCGACCCAAACTTAGGCTCTGGTATGGCAACCTCAACCGTAAACGAAGCGAACCACTGCCGCCGGGACGGCTTGTAGACAAGGGTCAGCGTTGTTGGCACGCCCCAATGCTTGGCTTGACCGCGCATTTTCAGCGTAATGCCCAAGTCATTGAGTGTGACCGTGCCATGCTTCCCCGTGCTGTTGACCTTCCACCCCGACCGAGCAGGATACGTCCAGCCCGAATACCGGCGAATGGACTTGAACCTCGGCTTCCTACTCAGTCCTCGAAAGAACCGTTGGTAAGCATAATCCACCCGCTTGACGGTAGCTTGCAGGGCTTGGGAGTTCAGTTGGGCAAACTCCACCCACACCTGCTTGAATTCGGGGAGTAGGTTCTGCTGTTCCAGGTAGGTCACCGTTCGGCGGTGGAGCTTGTACTCGGTTTCCCGGTGGCTGACACAGGCGTTGTAGAGGTAGCAGTGCAGACGACGAGCCTCGAGCAAAGCCTTTTCCTGAGCTTTGCTGGGATACAGTCGAAAGGTCTGCCTTCTGGTTGCCATATGCGTTATCCTACCCCCACCTGCCCTAGTTCTGAGTGCTCCACAAATCCAGTGGCGCTATCCATCCCCACCCTACAGAGGGTGGGGAATTCCGCGCGTTTTGTTAAAGTCTTCTACAGACCAGATCCGCGATTGGCGAGGGGGCGACAGGGATCCATGTCCGAGATCGAGGTCTTCGATGCGGAGCAGTTGGCCGGGCTGATCGAGGGTCTGGCAGAGGCGATCGGCAGGGATCATCCCCACCTCCAAAAGTTGACGTTGATCGGCATTCGCACCCGGGGAGTTCCCCTGGCCTACCGCCTGCGGGATCGGATTGCCACTCTGCTGGGGATCCCGCCCCAAGTGGGGGAGCTGGACATCACTTTTTTCCGCGACGATTTGAGCGCTGGCGGGTTGCGCACCCCCGATCGCAGCGAAATGCCGCGTGACCTAACCGGCCAAGAGGTGGTGCTGGTAGATGATGTGATCTTTCGCGGTCGCACCGTCCGGGCGGCTTTGGAGGCTCTAAACCACTTTGGGCGACCGGAACGGGTGCGATTGGCGGTGTTGATCGACCGGGGTCACCGGCAGTTCCCCATCCAGCCCGATTACTGCGGTTGTCAGCTTTCCACAGAACCGGAGCAAATGGTGAGAGTCCATCTGCGGGAAACCGATGCAGAAGAGCGGGTGCTGTTGATAGACAAAACAGCAAAGATTAAACCCTGAGCCAGCGCTGGGGTGCGGTATTTGGGGTGCGGTATTTTAGGGATGACCTGCCGAAACTCACTGCCATGTCTTGGTTGCCGGAAACCCGCCGCTACGCTGTTTTGGGCACGGGCGCTTTGGGAGGATTTTATGGGGCGAAATTGCAACAGGCGGGCTTTTCGGTGCATTTTCTGCTGCACAGCGACTATGACCATGTTCGCCAAAGCGGCCTCTGGGTGCAGTCCTGCTGGGGGGATTTTCATTTGCCCCAGGTGAATGCCTACGCAGCCGTGGAGGACATGCCCGCTTGCGAAGGGGTGATCGTGGCTTTGAAAGCCACCCAAAATGCGCTTCTGCCGCACTTGATCCCGCCTGTGTTGGCCGAGAATGGCGTGGTGATCTTGTTGCAAAATGGGCTGGGGGTGGAGCCCGAGATTGCCGATTGCGTTGGCCCAGAGCGGGTCATGGGGGGCCTCTGCTTCATCAGCTCCAATAAGGTTGGCCCCGGCCACATTCACCATCTGGATTACGGTTCGGTGCTGCTGGCAGAGTACGGCCCTGGCTATGCCCCCCAAGGGATCACGCCCCGCCTTCAACAAGTTCAAGCCGATTTTCAACGGGCAGGGATCCCGACTTCGCTCTCACCAGATTTGATGTTGGCCCGCTGGCAGAAGTTGGTCTGGAATATTCCCTTCAACGGCCTCTCGGTGGTGTTCAATGCCGATACTCAGCAAATGATTCGAGACCCTGAGGCCCGTGCTTTGGCGGAAACGCTGATGCAGGAGGTGATACAGGGAGCTGCAGCTTGTGATCGCCTGCTTCCCGACTCCCTGATCCAAGAAATGCTCACCAATACCGAGAAAATGGCCCCCTACCGCACCAGCATGAAAATCGACTATGAGCGCAAACGTCCTCTGGAACTGCAGGTGATCTTCGGCAACCCCCTGCAGTACGCTCGACAAGCTGGGATCCATCTGCCACGGGTTGAAATGCTCTACCGACAGTTGCAGGTGTTGGATCGCCTGAATCGAGGGATCCCTGGGGAGCAGCAGGCTTAAGTTTTTCAAGATCCGGCGGAGCGATCCCAGGGCTGGAGCAGGCTTTCTCCTTTGCTTGCGGGTAGACTGAGCCGCAGTCGTGTACTGTTGCTCTGGCTTTATGCCGCTGGGATCCACCCACGATCGCATTACCCTCTGGACGGCCCCCGGCATCACCCTAGCCGCCGGTGTGTTGGGGAACAGCACCACAGTTGCCCTGGCTGTGGGATCCGCCTATCTGTTCAGCGGCCTGATGTTTTCTGGAGATCTGGACACCTGTTCCCGACAGTATCAACGCTGGCTGTTCTTGCGCTGGATTTGGCTGCCCTACCGCAAGTGGATGCGGCATCGCTCCTTTTGGTCTCATGGGCCCATCGTGGGCACCGCCGTGCGGGTACTGTACTTGAGCCTATGGGCAGGAGGAGCTGGCCTGCTGGGGGCTTGGCTGGGATCCCGGTTGGGCTGGTGGATGTGGCAACCCTGGGTGTGGGGCAGCGATCTCTGGCAATTGCTGCAAGTTCACGCCGAGATGCTCTTTTGGATTGGGATGGGGTTGGAACTGGGATCGGTGAACCACAGCCTAAGCGACTGGATGGTCTCCCGCTGGAAACGCTGGCGCAGAAAACGCCGTCAGGTTCGATCTCCTGCCAGGCGACTCAGCTATCGTGGCTAGGGATCCATTGGGCCAAGGTTTGATTTTTCGCCCGCCACGGCATTTGAATGGCAGTGAGGTTACCTACTGTTCCGCAACGCGTAGTCATTTATCTCACCGTCAAGGTGAAACAAACGACCGGTTGCTTCCTGCTAAGGCCTCCGGCCCGCTACGCGAGCAGTTGAAATAGAGGGTAATAAGAACCACGACTGCTATCAGCCCCTCACCCCCCCTTGAACCTGTGCTGTGCCCACAACTCCGCGACCTATCCTCTCAAGAGGGCTGAAACTGCAAATCTTGGCCAATTACCCTTTAGCCCAGGTACTCTGCTTGTGGCCATTTCGATTCAAACTGGGACACTGCACCCATACCTAAAGCCTTGAATACAGGGAATCAGAAGGCTCTCCTCAGTAGCCCAAGCGTCTCACCCTAACTTGAAACGACTACTTGAAGCAGTTTTGTCAAGAACATTTCCTCTTACGTTGGCTAGGTATTGCAATTTAATCTCAATAAAGCTATGCTGTTACTCAGTTGAGTGGTGGAGTCATATCCATCAGTCTTCCTCTCTTGTCTTGGATGCGGCAGGGATCCTGTGCTGGCAGAGCTGGCCATCTGCGTCAGCAGGGATCCCTTTTTCTCCTCTCCAAGGCTAAGCAAGGTTCTGTGCTAATGAGAGTCAGAATCAGTTGATAGAGAGATTTTTTGCTTGCTCATGTCAATCTGTGGAGGTGGCAGTGTAAAGGAGCAACAGCGGCTGAGGGTTATGGCTTTGGAAGGGGGCAATCTGGCTTCGGGAACCGGAAGACAAGACCGAATACAAAGATTGCTGCTCTAGTTTCCTTTGCAAACTTGTCAGAAGCTAAGGAAAAAGACCAACCTTTTGGGACAAACTGTCTGTCCTATGTCTTGTTTTGTCGTTCAAAAATTTATGTTGGGCTCAAGAGAAACTCTAGAAAAAAGTTGAATCAGGTGGAAGAATCAGTTAGAATCTAGCTGGCGTTAACGCTAACCGCGACGAAGAGACTGGAGGGAGGAAAGCCTAACAGCCTCTCTCCTTTTTTCTGTAGGGGTTACCCTCACTCTCAAACCCCATCTCATGAGAAGGGAGGAAGACCAAATACCCTATGACTTGAAATAGCAGCATTTTCATTAACTTTTGTTTTACTCTCTATGCCAAACTTGATACTAAGCTAAAGAGTTGCTCCTCGATCTTGTAACCATTGAGCAGCCAGCCTGTGTTGGCGTTTTTGTGCATAGGCTAAGGGGGTATGCCCATCTTCATTGCGAGGGTTTAGTTCGGCTCCATTTTCCAGCAAAAGCTCCAGGATTTCGATGTGTCCTTCCCAAGCAGCCCAGTGCATCGGTGTCGCCCCGAATCGGTTGCGCGCATTGGCATTGGCCCCGTACAAGAGCAGAAAGCGAGCGATGCCCAAATCCCCTCGGGTGGCGGCTTCATGCAGAGGGGTTCGGCCTGTTTCGTCAGTGGCATCCACCGGCGCTCCCTTGGATAGTAGGCGGGCCAGAATGCTTTTTCGACCGGTGGCTGTGGCCCAGTGGAGAACACGACCAGTGTTGGCTCCCTTCTGGATGAGCAGACCGATTACCTCCGCCTGATCGGTTAAAGCAGCCCGCTGGAGAGGGGTATAGCCACGGTTATCTGGGAGATCGATATCGCTGCCTGCCCTCAAAAGACGCTCCACCAGCTTGACCTGGCCGACGTCAGCAGCCAAATGGAGAGGGGTAGCACCTGTGGGATCTAAGGCATTGGGGGAGGCGCCATATACTAAGAGCAAGTCCAGCAGTCCCAGATGGCCAAGGAGTGTCGCTTTATGAAGCAAGGTCATTCCCTGAGCATCGACAGCATTTACATCTTCCCCCCGCTGCAAATGGGCCAATAATTGTTTTAGATCTCGATTGGCAAGAGCTTGATGAAGTGCTTCACTCATAACAGATAGAAATAGAAAAGCCAAGTTGCAATGAAGTTGGGCAACAGGAAGGGATCCTCGATAGGCCGGAATGGAGGCTCCAAACAACTTGGGCAAAGTCTAACACTGGATCCCTGCTGCTGAGGGAAGCGGGAGAACCAAGCGCTTGGTGGGATCCCTTGGTCAAGCCGGGGCCGCAGCGATAGACTAGAGCTGGTTTTTGGCCAGGTCTTTTCCCGATCCCTTGACTTCGCCACTGTTTATGGATTACTACGCGATCCTGAACCTATCTCCTGCAGCGGACATTGAAGAGATTAAACAGGCGTTTCGACGGTTGGCGCGGCAGTTTCACCCTGATGTGGCAGGGGAGGGATCCCGAGAGCGTTTCCAACAAATCCACCAAGCCTACCAAGTGCTGAGCGACCCTGAGCAGCGGCGGCGCTACGATGCACAACGTCAATCTGCACAACGTCAATCTGCACAACGTCAATCTCCACCCAGCTCTCCTGCTGCCGGCGAAAGGCGGGTGGTCATTCGCAGCATAGGCCCCTCATCGGCAGAGCAGCCCAATCCGGAAGGGCTCAAGGAGGGGATTGCCCGCGTCAAGGCAGCCTGGCGGGAGCGGAAGTTGCCCACGGCGGTGGCCCAGGCAGAGGCGCTGCTGAAACGGTTTCCCAACTCCAGCGAGGCCATCCACATCTTGGCGTTGGCCTACCAGCGCTTCGGCAACCATTTGATCTACGAGGGGCGCTATCAGCAGGCGGAAGCCTACTTGAGAAAAGCTTTGGCCACGGAGCCGCACAACCGAGAATTGGCCTTTGAAATCAAGCGAGATTTAGCCCGTCTGGGCATTCGGGAGGGATCCCGCTAACTTGCCTGCGTTGGGATCCCCAACGTCTGAGCTGCCCACTGCCGGAGTTGTTGGCGGTTGACTTTGCCCTGAGGGTTGCGCGGGATCCCCGTACACCACAGCCAGTGCTTGGGGTGCTTGAAGGGACTCAGTTGGCGGCTTAGGTGTTGCTTCAGGTGCATTTCCAGCTCTTTGGGGATTGCCGGGATCCCTGTTTTGGGGACGACCACCGCCACCACCTGCTGCCCCCATTCGGCATCCGGTAGGCCCAACACGCACACATCTTCCACCCAGCCGCTGGCTCGGATCTCCCCTTCCACTTCTGCAGCCATCACCTTTTCCCCGCCGGTTAGGATTAGGTCATCGGCTCGACCTAACCAATAGAGGGATCCCTGTCGGTCTAGATAGCCCAAATCGCCGGGGGTAAAGCCTTGCTGTTGCCCTTCGCGTAAGCGGTGCGTAGCACTTAGGTGCGGGTAGTAGCCCAGTGCCAGCGACTCTGCCTGAATGTGAATGTAGCCCACAGCATGGCTGGGCAGGGGATCCCCTTTTTCGCTGCGGATCTGGAGCGTGGCGTGGGGCAGAGGCCGACCCAGACTGTCGCTCCCTTGCCAAAAGGCTTCTGGCAGTAACGTACACACCTGGGAGGCGGTCTCGGTCATACCGTAGGTGAGGGCAAGGGGAAGGTGAAGTTGCCGGGCCTGTTGCCGCAAGCTGGGCCAGGTGGGGCCACCGCCGACCAAAATGGCCCGAAATTGGCGCAGGCTCTCCAAAACTCCCGGATGGGCGCTGAGCAACAGCCGTTGCAACTGAGTGGGCACCAGCGATAGAAAGCTCCCCGGCAAAGGGGGATCCCAAGACTCGGCCTGCTGTTGCCGTTTCCAATCCCAGACAACCCACTGCCCACCGCTCAGCCAGGAGCGGACTGCCTGCATCAAGCCGCTGACGTGGTACAAGGGCAGAAGGCAATAGCTGTGTACAGGCCCAACGGCAAAGTGCTGTTGGTGGGCTTTGGCCGAGGCACTGAGGGTCAGCCAAGAGTGCAGGGCCCATTTCACTTGGCCGCCAGAGCCACCCGTGGGGATGCCGATCAGCGGCCAATGGGAGCTGGGCACAGCTTCCCGCAAATCCCGCAGGCGCGGATTCAAGGGGGCGGGATCCCCTTCCAGTCGGCCCTGGCGCCAGCACCAGCCGGATCCCATATCCGCCAAAGCCTGTCCCCATTCCCGTTCTCCCCAGTGGGGATTACCCAGGAACAGCGGGATCCCCAAGCGTTGGCAGGTCAAAACTGCCGCCCACACCTGCACCGGATCGGAGTCTGCCACCAGCAGGGGAACGGCCTTGTCTGCCAAAGGGCGCAGTTGCTCTTCCAGTTTGGACAGGCACTCCTTCAAGTCTCCGCCATCCCCGGACAAGACAATTGACTTCATGGGCTATGGGTATGCCATCTCAACGGCTTCGCGGATCCCCTGCATTTTATTAGGGGATCCCCCCTCGATTTCCTTGGCAAGGAACGGTGAGGATAGGTTTGGGCTTGGCTTATCATGATCTAGGTTTGAACTGGGAGGTCTGTGTTGTGATCGAGCCGATTTTGTTGGGGATCGTCTTGGGCATGGTGGTGGTCACCTTGGCGGGCTTATTCGTGGCAGCCTACAGGCAGTATCAACGCAGCAACAAGATCGGCCTGTAGGAGCAGCCTTTGGGGGGGTTGGAGAAAACCCATAGGGGAGAGAGAGATTGAGGTGGCATGGCAATGCACTGGCTGCGCACAGTCGCTGCTTTGCGGGAGCAGATAGCCAATTGGCGGGGATCCACAGTTGGCTTGGTGCCCACGATGGGATCCCTGCATGAGGGCCATCTCAGCCTAATCCGCCGCTGCCGGCAAGAGTGTGACCACACGGTGGTCAGCATTTTCGTCAATCCGCTGCAATTTGGCCCCAACGAAGACTGGGATCGCTATCCCCGCGACGAGGAGGGGGATCGGGCCTTGTGCGAGGCAGCAGGTGTGGATGTGGTCTTTGCCCCTGACCCGCAAGAGATGGGAGCTGACCCCGCAACCGGAAGCGACCGCACCTGGGTCATGCCCCCCGAATCCCTTCTGCAGACCCTCTGCGCCCCCCACCGACCTGGCCACTTTCGCGGTGTAGCCACCATTGTGCTGCAACTGCTGAACCTGGTGCAGCCGCAGCGGGCCTACTTCGGCCAAAAAGACGCCCAGCAACTGGCGATCATTCAGCGTTTGGTTCGGGATCTGCAAATACCCACCACGATTGTTCCCTGCCCCACGGTGCGAGAAGCCGATGGCCTCGCCTGTAGCTCCCGCAACCGCTACCTTTCTGCTGCTGAACGACAGGTGGCCGCCGGGCTATACCGGGCCTTGCGTCGAGGATATGACCATTGGCGGGCCGGGGATCCCTCAGCAGAAGGGATCCTTGCCGCCGCCCGTGCTGAGCTGGAGCATACCCCAGAGCTGCAACTGCAGTACCTGGAATTGGTGGATCCCCAAACGCTACAGCCGCTGCCGCGGGTGGAAGACAAGGGCCTGCTGGCCATTGCTGCCTATGTGGGGCAGACTCGCCTGATCGACAACCTGCTCCTTTCCCCGGAGCAAGGGGATCCCTCGCCGGAGAGAGCCCAGCATGCGGCACCGCCCTCTTCCGGCACGACCTCTCCCCCACGTCGCCCGCTGATTGCCATCGACGGCCCGGCTGGAGCCGGAAAATCCACCGTGGCGCGGGCAGTAGCCGCCCAGCTGCAGCTTTTGTACTTGGACACGGGGGCCATGTATCGAGCCATCACCTGGCTGGCACTGCAACGGGGGATCCCTTTGGACGATGCCGAGCAACTCACCCAACTGGCCGCCCAAACCCAGCTCACCCTGCAAAGTGGCACCTCTTCGACAGAGCCGACCCGCATCTGGGCCGATGGCGAAGAAATTACCCAGGCCATTCGCTCTCCGGAAGTGACCCGCTGGGTCTCTCACGTGGCGGCAGTGCCGGGAGTACGCCAGGAGCTGGTGAAGCGGCAACGCAGCATTGGCCGGGATGGCGGTGCTGTCTTGGAGGGGCGGGATATCGGCACCCACGTCTTTCCTGATGCAGAGTTGAAGGTCTTTTTGACTGCTTCTGTCGGGGAGCGGGCGCAGCGTCGGCAACACCAACTCCAAGCCCAAGGGCAAATGGTGCCTCTCGAAGAATTGAAAGCGCAAATCGAGCAGCGGGATCGCCGCGACAGCGAACGGCTGATTTCTCCTTTGCGGCCTGCCCCCGATGCCATCTTGATCGACACAGATCACCTGAGCCAATCCGAGGTGCAAGACAAGATTGTCATGTTGTACCGGCAACTTTTGGAGCGATCCGGCTCCGCCCATTTCGATCAGTAGCCTTAACTCAATCAAGAACAAATCAACGGGATGAATAAGATCTTCGAGGAGCTGACTGGCTTGAGCAGCTTGGGTTTAGTCCTTCGACGCCACCCATATCCCGTAACGGAGCGCTATGGTTAATGTCTTCCTCTTGGCCTTTTTGCTGCTCCTCTCAGGAGCTTGCTCTGGGGCCGAAACCGCCATCACGGCCATGGACAACCTGCGCCTGGAATCTCTGATCGAAGAACAAGGGGATCCACAGGGCTTGTATCGACTGGCCCAACAACAGCGCTCGCGGCTGATCACCACCCTGTTGCTGGTGAACAACTTTGTCAACATCGGCATTGCTGCTCTGGCCACAACCCTCTCTATTGAACTGTTGGGAACCCAGATTGGAGCTTTGGCCGCCACCGTGCCCACCACAATTGTGGTGCTCCTCTTTGGAGAAGTAGCCCCAAAGTCCTTGGCGGTGAGCCATCCGCTAGGGGTGTTCCGCTGGGTGGTGCGGCCTGTTCATGTCCTATCGGTGCTGCTGCGCCCTTTTAGCGACGCTTTTGAGTGGGTTGTCAGCAGGCTCTTCAATCTATTGGAATTCTCCCCCCTGACGGCCACCGCTTCTCTCAAGGATTTGGAGCTGCTGATCGATGTGTTGGGGCAGCGGGGGCTGCTGGATTGGCAAAAACGGCGGCTGTTCCGTGGGGCCTTGGCTTTGGACTTGCTGCAGGCGCGGGACGTGGCCAAGCCCAGAGTTAAAATGGAGACCATCTCCCACGACAAAACACTGCAGGATGTGGTGAAGCTCTGTTTGGAAACGGGCTACTCGCGCATCCCCGTGCAGGGAGAATCCAAGGACGAGATCGTCGGCATTATCCACCTCAAGCAAGCCTTGCGCTATCTCGATCAAAAAGGCAATGCCGAAGTGACCCAGGCGATGGCACCGCCTTTTTTTGTGCCGGACACCAAGCGGGTCAGCTTGTTGCTCAAGGAAATGCTGCGCTCTCGCCAACACCTGGGGATTGTGGTGGATGAGTTTGGCGGCACCACCGGCCTCATCACGCTGGAGGACATTTTGGAGGAGCTGGTGGGCGATATTTACGACGAGAGCGACCTCTCCCCCCTGCTGCTGCAGCGGCAGCGGCGACCAGGTGGAGCTTCTACCTCCCCTGGCTGAGAACAGGAGCAAGGGGATCATCCCCTCTCTAAGTCCTAGCTGGCTCTGGAGGGATCCGTCTCGGCGGCTGTTGGATTCTCGTGCGCATCGCCGTTGGGAGTGAACTCTATCAAGCCAGCATCGACAGGGTAGCGGGCCACAAAAAAGATCCAGAAGCTGTGGATCCCTAGCCCCAAAGCCCACCAGCCCAACAGGGGCACCAGCCACGGCCAATCCGCGCGGTACAGTTGCTGAAAAAACACCAGCCCAGACCCGCTACAGAGGAAAACAGACAGGTGGGCGGCATAGGTATAGCGATCATCCAGCTTGCGAAATTCGGGATCCCGACGGGAGGGCTTCCGGGGCCAGCGAGGCGGCATGGCAAAACCATCCAGTTAAAACCTTCTCCAGTGTAGAACAGCCGTCGGCGGGGATCCCTGAGACTTGGGAGCGGCATTTCTGCTGCGGAACCCCAGTTTCAACGCCCGTTTGCCCAGCCAGTACACCAGCAAACCCATCAGCAGCACTGCCAGCCAAGGGGCCAGCACCGCCACCACCGCCAGCAGCAGAGAAGTGACGTTTTCGCCGGTGGCCAACAGCGGGTTGCCCAGCCCCCCTGTGTGGTGGTAGAGGTCACCAGTGTGGCACAAAAATGCGAAACTGAGGCCCAACCCCCAAAAAATGGCCGGTATGCCCTTCATATCCTCAGCGTTGATGGGAGTGCTGATACATTCACGCTGAACTCTCCTGAACATGGTTCAGGAAAGAAGCGATCGCATCCTGCCTATCTCTGTTCGCGTCAGCGGGACGGAGTCCAAACAGGAAGGCGGTATCCCGCAAAGCCCTGAGGAATACCCCCCGAGCGCTTTCCCCCTTCACTTCCCGGCAACCGTTGCGGTGGACTCAAGGATCAGGGGGAAACTTGGTCTACTATATCCCTCTCAATGACTTTTGCCAAACCGCCTAAAGCTCAGTAAATTCAGCAAAGTTCAGGGTTTTGGGGGTTAGAGGCATGCTCCCGCCAAGCGCAACTGGGGGGATCCGTCTCGGCTGGCTGAACCTCGAACTCCAGCGGTCCCTCTTCAGTGTACAGGTGCAGGTCGAACCAGAAGGTGGATCCCTGTTCTAGCTTGCTCTCCAGGCAGATGCGGGTTCGATGTTTCTCCAGGATGTTGCGCACGATGGCCAACCCCAGGCCGGTGCCCTCTAGGGTGTGGACCCGGTTCTCGACACGGAAAAAGCGGTCGAAAATCCGCTCCTGATCTTCTGGGGCAATGCCAATGCCCGTATCGGCCACCGCCACCCGCACTGCCTGCGGGGATCCATCCGCCTGAACCACCAGGTGGGCATGTACCGTCACCAGGCCCCCTGAGGGGGTGAACTTGAGGGCATTGCCCAGGAGATTGGTCATCACCTGCAGCAGCAGATCGTAGTTGCCCCAGACCAGCGGCAGATCCGGATCGACGAACTTGCGCAGCTGGATCCCTTTGTCGCGGGCCTGCAGTTGGTGGGTGCGCAAAGTCTGCTCGATCACTGCCGCGATGTCGACACCTTCAAAGTGGTACTGCTTGCCCGATTCCAGACGAGACAAATCCAAAACATCGTTGACCAGGCGGGTGAGGCGGTCGGTTTCGCGGTTGGCAATTTCCAGATAATCCTGCCGCTCCGCCGAGGACATCTGCTCGCCGTACTCGTAGAGGGTCTCGATAAAAGACTTGATGCTGAAGAGGGGGGTGCGCAGCTCGTGGCTGATGTTGCTGATGAATTGAGCCTTGGCTTCGTTGAGCTCCACCTCGCGGGTGATGTCCTGCACCGTCATCACGATCCCCTTGAGATTTTGCCGCCGCGGATCCGACACCGGCGAAAGCAGGATGCGGATAACACGCTTGGTGGGGCCGGTGAGGTTGACGCGAACTTCCTCTGCCTCTTGATCCCCGCGGGCAATTTGCATCAGGGGGCGGGCCAGTTGCTGCTGCAGATCCTCCGGCAACAGCTCCGGCAGGGGTTTGCCCAAAACGGGATCCCCTCCCCAGCCAAACATGCGGGAGGCGGCAGGGTTGAGCAGCAGCACCCGCAACTCGGCATCCAGCAAAATGGCAGCATCGACGATGGAGAAGACCAAGGTCTCCAACTTGGCTTTGGCGGCAGCCAGTTCCTCGATGTTTTGCTCTTCGTAGCTTTGCAGCCGCTCCGCCATCTCGTTAAAGCTGTCGATGAGCTGGGCCAGCTCTCCCCCGAAGGGCAGGTCGATGCGCTGCTTGAAGTTACCTTTGGTGATCTCCTGGACACCTTTGACCAGCTCTTTGATGGGATAGGTGATGGTGAGGGCATTGACCACCGCTCCCAGGATGGCCAAGACCCACACCGCCAAAAACACCCCAATCGAGACCTCCCGCGCCAGCTGGGTGGAGCGCACCAGGGCAGGATTGGGATTGATCCCCAGGCCGAGGGTGCCCAAAAAGCGGCCCTGATGGTAGATGCCGACAAAAATATCCGTCACCCGCCCGGCAGGAGTGAGGTGGGTGCGCACCAGCGGTTGGCCCTCAGCAGGGGGGCGATTGTCCGGCAGTTGCATGCGACGGGTGAGGCTGAGGGAGGTTTTCACCTCTTGGTTGGAAAACGGGATCCCGTAGTAGATGTTTCCTTCGGGATCGGCGTAGAGCAAATAGCGGATGCTGCTGGTGCTCTCAAAGTACTGGCGGGACAGTTGGGCAACTTCGCCAATGCGATCTTCCGCAATCAGGGGGGCGACATTGGCGGCCAAGAGCAGCCCCAGATCTCGGCCAAAGCGGGCCTCGTTGAAGCGGGCATCCTGCTGCACAGTGCTGACGGCCCAGAAGGTAAAACTGCTCACCACCAATGAGACCACCAGCGTTGCCACAAAGAGCAACTGAGTTTCCAACCGCAGTTTTTGCTTCCATCGCGCCCACCAGCGCTGCAGGGATCCCATAGAGATCCCGGTCGTTGTTGGCACTGACATGTCCACAGCGCCAGGCAATGGCTCGGCAGGAGAAGAAGCCAGCTCAGGAGATTGGACTTCGGCAATGGGCTCGGCTGGCTCGACAGTGCTGACAGGAGGCATGAACCCAACGTGAACAGATAGCGTGAACGGATATAGGGCGGTGATTCGCCACCATTCTGACATGGGCAGGCGATCCCTTTGTCTCAGCCAAGGCCGGGTGAGAACCGGTATGGGATCCCGGCTTCGCAACGCAACCTGCTCCAGCCGACCTGCAGGGGAATGGTTGCCAATACCGATAAAGGTATCCCCAAGCAAAGCTTGTCAGCGCCCCTAAAGTTGATAGACTAGAAAATCGTGCTTCACCAGGTCAGAGTGACCGGAAAAATCGTGACCAACAGCCCCGTCAGCCAATTTATCCAACATCATTTTCGCCACTTCAACGCAGCCGCGCTGCTGGATGCAGCCAAAGGTTATTGTGCTCACCTGGAAAAGGGCGGCAAGATGATGGTGACCTTGGCCGGTGCCATGAGCACAGCAGAGCTGGGCCTTTCCCTAGCGGAAATGATCCGGCAGAACAAGGTGCACGCCATCTCCTGCACCGGCGCCAACCTGGAAGAGGACATCTTCAACCTCATCGCCCATGAGTTCTACGAGCGGGTGCCCCACTACCGCGATCTTAGCCCGCAGCAGGAGCAGGAGCTGCTGGAGCGGCACCTGAACCGGGTAACCGATACCTGCATTCCCGAAGAGGAGGCGATGCGGCGCCTAGAAAAAGCCCTCTTGGAAGAGTGGATGGCTGCCGACCAGGCCGGGGAACACTACTTCCCGCACGAGTTTATCTACCGCATCCTGCGCAGCGGCCGGCTGGAGCCCTACTACCAAATTAATCCCCGGGATTCTTGGGTTTACGCCGCTATGGAGGCCAACTTGCCCATCTATGTGCCGGGATGGGAAGACTCCACCACCGGCAACATGTATGCCGCCCACTGCATCACGGGTGAGATCCGCAATGTGCATACCGTCCGCACAGGGATCGAGTACATGATCCACCTGGCGGACTGGTACACGCACACCTCGGCGGAGTGCTCCATTGGCTTCTTTCAAATTGGCGGCGGCATAGCCGGGGATTTCCCCATTTGTGTGGTGCCCATGCTCCATCAAGATCTGGGTCGCCAGGGCGTACCCCTGTGGGGCTATTTCTGCCAGATCAGCGACTCCACCACCAGCTACGGTTCCTACTCGGGGGCAGTGCCCAATGAGAAGATCACCTGGGGCAAATTGGGGATCGACACCCCCAAATTTGTCATCGAGTCGGATGCCACCATCGTGGCGCCTTTGATCTTCGCCTGGGTGCTGGGGTGGTAGAGAAGGGGAATCAATCTGTATGCCCGTCGGTTGAGGCGGAGCGGGGCCAGCGGGACAACAGGGTTGCAGCTTCCCAGCGGCGCAGATCCTGGGCGATGCGCAGGGGCGTGAGGCCGTAGCCGTCCGGCTCGTCGATCTCGGAGCCATGTTCCAGCAGCAGCCGAACGACCTCGGGGTTGCCGGACCAAGCGGCAAAATGCAGGGGAAGGCCACCGGCGCCAAAACGAGCGTTCACCTCGGCCCCTCCCTGGAGCAGGGCTTTCGTAACCTCAGGGTTGCCCAGGCGAGCCGCTTGGTGCAGTGGGCTAGCTCCCCCATGGTCTAGTTGATTGGGATCCGCCCCCGCTGCCAGCAAAAGACGGGCGTTGAGGCCGCTCTCCACGAAAAACAGGGCTGTCTTGCCCCGCTCATCGACGGCGTTGGCGTCTTTCCCCAGCCAGAGAGCCAGTTGCAGCCGCAGCGGGTTGGCTTGGGCCAAGGCTTGTGGATCTTCTGGTAGGGAGTATCCATAGAATCCCAGACCCCCCACTAGCAGGGATCCCAGTCCGACAGCGATTTTTAGGACCTGACCTCGCATAGCCCTATTCCTCAAAGAAAAGGATGGCGAGCCCCTGCCTGGGCAGAGCCTGGGCCGAGAGCAGCAACGGGTTGCTGAGGGCAGGTTGCGGGGCAGCAGCGGGGAAGAGACGCAAAAACTCCTGCAGCGGCAGCAGCTCGCATTGGGATTCCTCGGCGGCGGCCGTGCGATACATGGTGGGGATGACCAGCTTGGGCTGCAGCGCCTCAATGGCCGCCTTGGCCCCGGCAGGATCGTAATTTTTCGGCCCACCCCCCACTGGCACCAGCAACAGGTCGGGACGAGCAAGCAGGATGGACTGCTCCCGCGTAATTGGCTGTAGCGCCCCTCCCAAATGGACAATGTCGATCCCAGCCATGCGCCAGCGCCAACCCACGTTTACGCCAAAGCGAGGGCCACGGGGCATGCGTACTCCTTGCACCCGGATCCCGTCAATCAGATAGTCTCCCGGCTGAAACAGCACCTTGGGGTTGCCGGGCACCACATCCAAAGCCCCTTCATCCAACAAGCGGCTGCTGAGCAACACCAGATCGGCAGCAACTCGTGGGGCAGGATAGCCAGCCGTACAGCCCGCCGGCCGAAACGGGTTGACCAGAAACCGTCGGCCCTCCCCCTCGAACAAAACACAACTGTGGTGCAGCCAAGTCAGTTGCAGCCCCTGCGAGCTGGAGCCGGGAGTGAACTCTATAGACCCTGGGGTTGTTGGCGTTTCCGAACCTTGTGCCGGAGCTGTCTGAGCGCCCGCTTTGCGCCCTCTGGCCAGGTTCACGGCCATCGATCCCAGCAGCCCAGCGCTGGCTTGCAGAAGCTGGCGACGCTTCATGGAGTGGGGATCCCTGATGTAACAACGGCAACAGATTCCTGGGATACTTGCGAAGCATTGGGCTGAGCAGCAGTTGAGGCTTTGGCGCTGCGCAGGAAGTTGCTCAACAAGCGCTTGCCCTCTGCAGTCAAGATGCTCTCCGGGTGGAACTGCACACCCTGAACGTGGGGATAGCGGCGGTGGCGTACCCCCATGATGATCCCATCGCCTGTTTGAGCCGTCACCTCCAGCTCGTCAGGACACGTAGAAGGCTCGATCACCAAGCTGTGGTAGCGGGTGGCCGTGAAAGGCTGGCTCAACCCCTCAAACACCCCCACCCCTCGATGGTAAATGAGCGAGGTTTTGCCATGCATCAGCTCAGGTGCGCGCACGATCTGACCACCATAGACCTGGCCAATGCACTGGTGCCCCAGACAAACCCCCAAAATCGGCAGCTCTGGCCCCAGCTCCCGAATCAACTCCAGCGAGATCCCAGCATCTTCTGGCCGCCCTGGCCCAGGAGAGATAACTACAGCTTGCGGCTGCATTCGGCGCAGGTCGTCAACGGAGAGCTGGTCATTGCGAAAAACCTGAAGCTGAGCTCCCAACTCCCCCAGGTACTGCACCAAGTTGTAGGTAAAGCTGTCGTAGTTGTCGATGACGACCAGCACGATAGCATCCGGCAACGGCACCCCATTTTAGCACTTGCTTGAGCTGCTGTTCTTGATCCAAAGAAGCAGAGTAACTGGCGCTTTTTGCAGGGGAGCAGTCGACGCCCCAAGAAAGCTTGTATCCTAGAAGGTACAACCCACAGGAAGCAGTGAATTGGGCGGGTTTCCGGGTTTCCCAATGTTGATTTGGATCCCATGAGTGCGCTTCTCCCCCCGGCAACCGATTTGCTGGACGAGTTGCGGCAGCTTTTCCCCTTTGAGCTGGACGACTTTCAGATCCGAGCCATTCAGGTTCTGGCTGCTGGGGAATCGGTGGTGGTTTGTGCTCCCACGGGATCCGGCAAGACCCTGATTGGAGAATATGCGATCTATCGAGCCTTATCCCAGGGCAAGCGGGTTTTCTATACAACGCCCCTGAAGGCCCTCTCCAACCAAAAGTTCCGGGATTTTGGCCAGCAATTTGGCCCGGAACGGGTTGGCCTGCTCACCGGCGACATTTCCATCAACCGGGATGCACCGGTCTTGGTGATGACCACCGAGATCTTCCGCAACATGCTCTACGGCACACCGATATCCTTGGCAGTGCAAAGGTATGCCTACGGCGAACGCGATGACGGCACAGAATTCTCAGAGGGCGAGGTGGATCCCTTGCGGGATGTGCAGGCGGTGATCTTGGACGAATGCCATTACATGAACGACCAGCAGCGGGGCACCGTCTGGGAAGAAGCGATCATCTACTGCCCCCCCACGATCCAGCTCATTGCCCTTTCTGCCACCTTGGCCAACAGCGACCAGCTCACCGATTGGATGAACCAGGTGCATGGCCCCACCCATCTGATCGACTCCAACCACCGCCCGGTGCCGCTGCAGTTTCACTTTGCCAATCGCAAAGGGCTGTTCCCCCTGCTGGAGCAAACCGAGTCGGGGCAGTGGGTTCGCAACCGCCGCTTGAAAAGCAAACGGCCCAACTCCCACGAGCCTTCCTGGGCAGGAGTGCCGGACATAGCGCAGGTGTTGGAAAACTTGCGCCAGCGGGACATGCTGCCGGCCATCTATTTCATCTTCAGTCGCAAAGGCTGCGACATGGCCGTGGCCAGCGTAAGGGATCTGGACTTGGTAGCCAGCGAGGAAGAGCGGCAGCAGTTGGCTGAGCAGATCGACCGCTTTTGTCGAGAAACGCCCGAAGCTGTCCGCCGAGATCAGTTGGATGCCCTTTACCGGGGCATTGCCGCTCACCATGCCGGTATGTTGCCTGCCTGGAAGGGGCTGGTGGAGCATCTGTTTCAGCAGGGATTGGTGAAGCTGGTCTTCGCCACCGAGACTTTGGCCGCCGGGATCAACATGCCTGCGCGAACCACGGTGATCTCTTCCCTTTCCAAGCGCACCGACAACGGCCACCGCCTCTTGACCGCTTCTGAGTTTATGCAAATGTCGGGCCGAGCCGGACGGCGGGGCAAGGACATCATCGGCCATGTGGTGACGGTGCAATCCCCGTTTGAGGGGGCCCAAGAAGCTGCGCGGCTGGCCACCTCTGGAGCGGATCCCTTGGTGAGCCAGTTTACCCCCACCTATGGCATGGTGCTGAACCTGCTGCAAAAGCACTCTTTGGAAGCAGCACGGGATCTGATCAACCGAAGCTTCGGCCAGTATTTGCTCTCGTTGCAAAAGTTGCCCGAACAACAGGAGATCCTGCACACGCGCGCCGAGCTGGAGGAGATCGACCGTCTCTTGGGAGGCATTGCCGACGAAGATATCGCCCGCTATGAGAAGATGCAGGCGCAACGGCGGGAAGAACGACGCATTTTGCGCTACTTGCTCAAACAACGGGAAGCTGAGCCGGATCCCACCTTGCGTCTGTTGGCTTTTCCCCACATCCAAGCCCAAGAGGAAAAAATTCGCGCCCTAGAAGCTCAAATCCGAGAGAACCCCGCTCACCAAGTGGGGAAAAAGTTGCTGGGTTTGCGAGAAAAACGCCAGCGCTTGCTCAAGCGCCTCGAGCACCTGGAGCGGCAAAGCGATTCCGTGCAGGAGTTGCGCTGGCAGCAATTTATGGCCTTGGTGGGGGTGTTGCAGGATTTCGACTGTCTGCAAGAGTATCAACCTACCGATAGCGGAGAGGTGGTGGCCGCGCTGCGGGGGGATAACGAGCTCTGGCTGGCGCTGGCTCTGCTCTCGGGTGAGTGTCAGGGCTGTGCTCCCCATCATTTGGCCGGAGTTGTGGCTGCCTTGGTCTCAGAGGCTCCCCGTTCAGGTACCTACAGCCGGCTGCGCACCTCGGGGCTGGTGGAGGATGTGCTGCACGGATTGCGGGGTTTACGGCGGCAGCTGTTCCGCAGCCAACGGCAACACCAGGTGTTTCATGTGCCGATCGGGTTTGAGCCCAGCTTGGCTGGGATCGTCGAACATTGGGCGCAAGGGATCCCTTGGGAAACCCTAGAAGCCAGCACCAACCTAGATGCCGGAGACTTGGTGCGCCTGATCCGCCGCACGCTGGATTTGCTTTCTCAGATCCCTTATGTACCCCATCTGCCGGCAGAGTTACGGGAAAATGCCCGTCAAGCCCAAAAAATGCTGGATCGCTTCCCGGTGAGCGAGTTGATCTAGCGAGCTCAGACCGTTTGCTGTTCAGTGAGGTTGCAGCTCTATGATGCCCGCCGGTGAACCCACCCTCAGGGATGTGTTGAGTGTTATTGAAGAGATCCGGCAAGATGTGGAAGAGATCCGACAGGATGTGGAAGGACTCCGGCAGGATGTCTCCAGAACCAACGAGCGGCTAGAAGCCCTGGCAGCCGATCAAGCAAAGCGCTGGGCCGAGCAGGAAAGACGTTGGGCTGAGCAGGAGAGACGTTGGGCCGAGCAGGGGATAGAAAACCGGGTGATCCTAGAACGAATTGACACCTATCAAAAGGCTAGCGCCCAAGTGGTTAACCTGGCTTTTGCCTTGATTGGAGCTGCCACCGTAGCTCTTGTCGGCATCGTCCTACGGTTGGCCGTTAGTCTATAGTCAGCTGGTTCGGCAAAAACTTCGGCAGGCAGGATGGCCTTGCTTCTCTATTCGGCAACTGGTACGGCTTGTCCTTGAGTTTGGCATTCCGAATGGCCATCTCTGACAGGGCCATGTCCCACCCTGTCTGTTATATCCCCTATTGTGTCCCACTTTAGCCTGGATTACAGTGGGTTTCCCCGGTCTATCGTGGACACTAAAAAGCCCAGAAGCCTTGCTGGGTAAGAGCTTTCTGGACTTCAGTGGACGTTATCGGATTACGGAGAGAGTGGGATTCGGTCGCGCCAGCGGGCCGGATGGCCTTACCCACGGTGAGTTGCTGATACATTCACGCTGAACTCTCCTGAACATGGTTCAGGAAAGAAGCGATCGCATCCTGCCTATCTCTGAGCAGGAAGGCGGTATCCCGCAAAGCCCTGAGGAATACCCCCCGAGCGCTTTCCCCCTTCACTTCCCGGCAACCGTTGCGGTGGACTCAAGGATCAGGGGGAAACTTGGTCTACTATATCCCTCTCAATGACTTTTGCCAAACCGCCTAAAGCTCAGTAAATTCAGCAAAGTTCAGGGTTTTGGGGGTTAGAGTCATGCTCTCACAAACAAGTTCCAGCGGAGAGAGTGGGATTCGAACCCACGGTGAGTTGCCCCACACAGCATTTCCAGTGCTGCGCCTTCGACCACTCGGCCATCTCTCCAGATTGAGAATAGGGGCGACTTTCCAGGAGGGCTAAAAAGTCAGCTTTGTGATCCTAGCAAAGGATGGAAGCTATTAACGGGATCCTTTGGGCTCCCCAGGCCGAAACATTTGCAGCAACACTTGCCGGCGAGAGCACCGCCAGTAATCAACATGGGATCCGATCAACCCCGTCTCATTGATCTGCATCTCTGTCCAGCCGGGGATGCACAGGCGGGGACGCCAAGGCAAAGCCAAAGCACCGCTCAGGATCCACTCGGTGCGGATCTGGTTGCCGGTTTGCCGAATATCCTGCAGTTCGAGACGGATATCCTGTAGCCAACGCCCTATCCCCTCGATCATGCGGCGATAGCGATCCAAGCCGCGAAACTCGTTGAGGGGATCCCGGAAGTAAACCTGGGGATCGTAAATCGAATAAGTTTGATTTTTGGGAAAGCGAGCATAATCTGCCCGCAAGATGGTCACCAGATCAGGCGGGGCTGGGGAAGGAAGGCTCATGTCTTGGCCGCAACAGAAAGAGACACCGTTTCCCCAGGGGCGGGGCAACACAACTGGATAGATTGGGACGTGGCGGCATTCAAGGCTGCCAGCTTTTCTCGAAACTCCTGCAGGCTGCCCAAGGGGCGGATCTGGGCGGCAAACCACCCGTGGTAGTCCACCTCTCCCATCGCCGTAGGGATCACCTGCTGGGGGCGTAGGGCTGCCACCACCTCCAGGGCCCGCTCTGGCCCCATGATCACCTCTCCCAAGAGGGGAAAGATCTGCCCCACCACCGGGATCAGCAGAGTATGAATGGGGCACAATTCCTGCTGCAATCGCAGCCGGATATCCGGTTGGGAAAGATGAGGCTCGTAGTAAAGCCGTGTCTGAGAGGGCACCTCTTCCAGCAGATAGCCCAGCTCACGGACAGGCCCCAGGAGCGCACCGGGAATGGCTGTGACCCGCAGATCCCCCCACTGAGCGGACTGCCAGGGATCCAGAGCCTGAACCGTTGCAAATCCTAGACTCTTCACGACTCTGGCTGCAGCCGGCGAGGCCAAAACGGGGATCCGCTTATCCAGGCGCTGCAACGTTGGTGGGTGGCAGTGATCCGGCTGGGCTTGGCTGAGGAGGATCCCGTCGATTTTGGGCAAGGTCTCCGGCGTAAAAGGGAGCGGCTGGCGGTGCTCCAGGCGGATGAACCAGGGGATCCCCAGAAACACCAGGGGATCCACCAGCCACGGATCCAATAGGAAGGTTTGCTCCCGGGTGTGGATGAGCCAACTGTTGAGGTCGATGCGGGTCAGTTGCATGAGTTTGAAGTGAGGTTATTGCCCGGTAATGGAGAGATCGGCAACCCAAATGCGGGGACACAGCCCACCGGGTGTGACTTGCGGCTCGGGCTCGACGTAGAAAATCGACTTCAACAGCTCCAGAAAGTCTCCGGCCACTGTGGCGGCTTCGATGCTGATGCGCTCTCCTTGGCGCACCCACCACCCCTGAAACGGCAGCGAGAAGGATCCCTGTAGGGGCTTAACGCCGGCATGAAGCGCTTGCAGCTCATCGATCCAAACTACATTTTCAGCCGTAGCCAAGTCATAGGTGCTCTCCGGCGGTGCCCCGGCAAATACATGGTAGTAGTGGGCGGCAACTGTGACCTTGGCGCCGATGTTGGCATGGCCAGTGGGCTGGGCTCCTAGGCGCTTAGCCGTACCGGCGCTGTGCAAAAAGTGGGTCAAGACCCCATTGGTGATGAGAGGGACACGGCGGGTGGGGGTGCCTTCTCCATCAAAGCTGATCGCTCCCACATTGGTCGGGTGTAGGGCATCGTCACACACCGACAGAAGAGGTGAGGCAATGGTCTTGCCCAGGGATTCTGGGGTGGACAGGCTTTGGTTGTCCAAAATGTTTTGGGCATTGAACGCATTGGAGAAGGCGCCCAACAAACTCAAAAAGGCTTCTCCGGAAAAGACCACTGTGTATTTTCCAGAGGGGATCCGCTCGTACTCCAGATGGCTCATCAATTTCTCAGCAGCTTCCTGCACACAACCCTGGATATCCAACTCATCCAGGCTGCGAGCCACTCGCATGGCTCCGGCGCTGCGGGGTTTGCGACCTTCTTGCTCTGCCTTGCTGTAGAGAAAAACCGAAGCGAGGGTATGCTCCTCTTGTCGCAGGGCTTGGTGGCTGTTGAGGTAGAAGCGGTTGATTTGCCGCTGCGCTAGGCCGTTGTAGGGCACCCCCTGAATGGCGGGATGGGATCCCAGCAGTGCCTTTTCGGCAGCCACCAACTGTTCCAACAAGTCGCCGGCCAAAGCCAACGGCCCTTTGTCGTTACAAGGCTGGGCAATGGGCAGAGTGGCTTCCGGGCTGAATTGAGGGGCATGTTCCCGCACGCCAAAATGGCTGGCTTCAAAGGCCGTTTGCAGGGCCAGTTCCAGCCCCGCCTCATCCACATCGGTGGTGGAAGTTACTCCCACCTGCCCTTGGTCGTTCCAGGCCCGCACCGTCACGCTGCAGCGATGGGAAGCCTTGACCTGGCGAGGTTCTCCATGATCTACCTGCACGCTGGTTTCGTCCACTTGAGCCCCGTAGAGATCAAACTGAGGGATCCCCAGCCGCCGGGCACAGCTTTGTGTCTGTTCTGCCAGCACCTCGACTTGCACCATTGCCACTCCCCAAGTTCCTATTGCCATGCAGCGCCTCTAGTAAACTACCCGCACTCATGCTGACGCAGAGCGCTCCGCACCGCTAAAGCGAAAGAGCATGACTCTAGTCAATAATAAGCTCAACTATACTGAAAATAATGTATAATATGTTCAGTACGGATTACTACCAGTTGATCTTTCTGTTTACTTTCGAGTCTGCCAACATGGTAGCCAAAGCAAAGCAGAAAATTGGTAGTAAGACGACACGGAAACTGCGCTTTGGGTATTCTACTCAAAGCTTTGCGGGATACCGCCATTCTGTTTGGACTCCGTCCCGCTAACGCGAATGGAAACAAACAGAATGCTATCGCTGCATAGTTGAACAGTGATGTTCAGCAGTGTTCAGCGTAAATGTATCAGTGCAGGCTTTCGGTAGCCCTGTAGTTGGCAAGCCAACCACGGACCTCTAGGCTGGTTTACAGCAGCCCCAAGTTTGGCAATCATGTTGGCCCCATTCCAGTCCGCATCCCCTTCCCATCCACAGTGCCCACACTTAAACTGCTTCCCACTGCGATTTTGCTACGCAACGCTGACGCGACAGGATTGCGCAGGGTCGGGATGGATGTGCAAACACTTGTGACAGGTCTGCGAGGTATAAGCAGGCGGAACAAGGATCAGAGAAACCCCTGCAACTCTCGCCTTGTATTCCAGAAACTGCCTCAGTTGGTAGAACGCCCAACTGTTGGCCCTGCGCCGCTCGGCTTTGCTGCGGGGTTGTTGGTTGATACGCTCCCGGATCCCTGTCAAGTCTTCCAGAGCAAGAGCGCTATTTGTGGCCTTTGCCCTAGAAACAATAGCTTTAGAGATGCGATGATTGACCCACGTTTTTGCTACGCAACGCTGACGCGACTGAAAGCGTCTCTCCTTACCAGACAGCCGTTGCAACAGTTCTCTGCATCTGCGCCGCGAACTGCGTGTGCCCTTACTGGCTTTGCGTTGGAGTACCGCCCTCAACCGGGAGTAGTGGTCTCGGACTCTGTTCAACTGCTGTCCATTCCAGTTGTCCCCCTCTGACGTATGGGCAATATCTGTCCTTCCCAAGTCCACGCCTACCACCTGAGCGGTGTTCTGCTGTTCCGGTAACTTTGCTTCCACGCAAATCTGGATGGAGTAGGAACCGTCTTTGCGCTTGACCAGAGTGGCCGTTCGCGTCAGCGGACCGGAGGTCTTTTTGGGATTGGAGCCTGCCAACTGTTCTCTCTGGTAATGACCAATCGCCAGCTCAAAGCGTTCTCGACCCTCCACCGTGGTGTTCGCGTTAGCGTCGCGTAGCGACAGCGACACCGTCCAGTCTTTCTCGCGAAACGAAAAGATACGAGCGTCGTAGGTAGCGAAGCCACCCTTGTTCGCGTTAGCGTCGCGTAGCGACAACGCTTTGACCGGGCGGTTTTTCTGTTGTGCCACCTTGCGAGCAGACGCTACCCGTCTGCATATCTGTTGGTCGCGTAAGCGGGACGTAGTCCTTGCCAAATTACTGGACAAGCCGAAACGGGCACGGATTTCGTAGTAGCACAGGGATTGGAGTTTCAGTGGGTTGACGACTTTCTCGGGTGTGTTTTGGTTGACCCAGTTCAAGGCTTGGCCGTTCGCGTTAGCGTCGCGTAGCGACAAAGCATCCAATGTCTCGTCCAATTTGGCGGCTTGCGACTGGGACACCTTGAGCTTGCAAGAAACGGTCAGGACTTGGGTCATAGCCTTATTGCATTTTACTCACATTCCTCCCGACCCTTGCCCTGTGGGCAGAGAGCGGGGCTCCTGCGGTTTCTAGCTGACGGGCCAGCCAGGCAGTTAAATCCTCCAAGCTGTTGAAGTCCAACAGAGCTTCCCCCAGCGCCTCCAGTTGTGACGTTGACAAAGCCCAAATCTTATTCTCAAGGGCCGGGTCAAGGGATCCCAACTTCCGCCTGAGCAGCCGCAAAACCAGCGTTGCTTCCCCGTGTTGCAATCCCTGTTGTAGCCCTTGTTGCAGGCCCAGTTGTAGTCCTTCTCTGCGTCCTTCTTTGCGCCCTTCTTCCAGCCCCTCTCGCAGAGCTTCTGCCCGCCACTCTTGGTAGATCACCGATTCCCTCATATCCAAAGACCTCATGATCTGCCAATCAAACCCCGATCCAATGCTAGTCCTGCCAAGACGGCTGTTGCGGCTGCCAATTCCCTCCTCTCGCTGGGGTCTGCCAAGCTCTCTAGCTCACTGACCACCTCTCGCAAGGTTTCTGCTGGATCTTCCACCTGGCTTAGAACCCGAAACGGTAGCAGGGCTTGCCGATCCGCTCCGGCCCTCAAATCGCATTCCCACAGGCGGACAACATCAAACTCATGGCTCAGCCTCTCTAGACGAAAAGAGGTCTGGAAAACTCGCTCCGACCCCGTTTTGCGCAAGTCAATCGCGTTAGCGGTGCGGAGCACCTTGACCACCTGCTGCACCGATAGGTGAGGATACCTCCGATCGCGTAAGCGGGACGGAGTCCTTTCGCGGTAGCGGGACGGAGTCCTTTAGAGTCGGAGCCGAGCCACTTCTCCCATGAGCCAGCGGGCAAACTGCTCTGGGAAACGCTCGGCCAGATATTTGCAGACGTTGTCATAGGCCATGTCGAGGTGGATCCCTGGAATTAGCGACCGCCCACGGTAATGGAATCTACCTTGATGTGAGGCTGCCCCACCGTCACATAAATGCTGCCGCTGACGGAGCCACAGAACCCGGCTGCCAAGCTGAGGTCTTTGGAACACATGGAGATTTTGGTCAAGATGTCTTTGGCTTCTCCGATCAGAGTGGCTCCCTTGAGGGGTTTGGTAATCTTGCCGTTTTCGATGAGATAGGCTTCTTCGACGGCGAAGTTAAATTGCCCAGTGGGGCCGACGCTCCCTCCCCCCATACGCTTGCAGTAAATGCCTTTGTCGATAGAAGCAAAAAGATCGTCCAACTCTGCATCTCCAGGGGCGATGTAAGTGTTGCGCATACGGCTGGCAGGGGCAAAGGTGTAGTTCTGTCGGCGACCGCTGCCGGTGCGGGGGTGGCCGGTGCGCAGTGAGCCGGCCCGGTCGGCCAGGAAGTTCTTCAAAATGCCCTTTTCAATTAGCAAAGTGCGCTGGACCGGCATGCCCTCGTCGTCCACATCCAGGCTGCCAAAGGCCCCTTCAGAGAGACCTTCGTCCCAGGCGGTGAGGTTTTTGTGGGCAATTTTCTGGCCTTTTTTGTCGGCAAAGGGAGTGGTTTTGCGCTCAATCTGGGTGGTTTCCAACAAGTGGCCGCAGGCTTCGTGGAAGATAACGCCGCCAAAAGCGTTGGACATCACAATCGGGTAGGTGCCGGATTCCACGTAGTCGGCATAGAGCATCTGGCCGGCGGCTTCTGCCAGTTCCCGGCTATGGGCCTCCAGATCCCAACGGCGCAAAAAGTTGGGATCCCCCGTACCGCCGGAGCGTTGACTGACAGAGGCGCGATGGGATCCATCGGCACAGAGCAGCGTAGAGCTCACGGATTGGGTGAGGCGCACATCCCGCACAAAGGTGCCATCGCTGCAGGCCACCAGAATCTCTTGCCAATCGCGGAAATAGGTGGTGCGGCGGGACTGCACATGGCGGGCTTGGCGACCCAGTTGCTCGTTGGCTTTGAGCAGGATCTCCCCCATCTCCGCAATGGGGCTACATTCCTTCAACCAGCCATCTTTGCGGCGACGCTCGCCGTAGTCCTGCAGCATCTCCAGGTTGATGGCAGAAACCAGCGCTGTGGGGCCAGGAGGGGTGAAGCCCATCAGCGAAAGGCCCTTCTCCAGAGCAGCCTTGAGACCGGCAAAGGACAGATCGTTGGTGCTGACGTAGCAGTCGGCCAAGCCGCGAAACACCCGCACGCCGGCCCCGGTGGAGAGCCGTGGGGTGATGCTGGTGATGGCGTCATCTTCGGCCAGGCAACTGATGGAATTGCCCCGTTCTAGAAAAATCTCCACCAAATCGGCACCGGCAGCGCGCCCCCAGCCCAACAGGGCAGAGAGGGGATCCCGCCAATCCTCGTCGAAGCGCTGTAGAGTATGACGGTAGTTCAGGTTGGGCAGTTCTTTGGACAAAAGCAGCATGGCAGGCTCAGGGAGTAGAGACGAGCTAAGGCCGGCGCAAGTTTTCGTTTTCTCAGTTTAACAAGGAGTAAAGGTTCTGATACATTCACGCTGAACTCTCCTGAACATGGTTCAGGAAAGAAGCGATCGCATCCTGCCTATCTCTGTTCGCGTCAGCGGGACGGAGTCCAAACAGGAAGGCGGTATCCCGCAAAGCCCTGAGGAATACCCCCCGAGCGCTTTCCCCCTTCACTTCCCGGCAACCGTTGCGGTGGACTCAAGGATCAGGGGGAAACTTGGTCTACTATATCCCTCTCAATGACTTTTGCCAAACCGCCTAAAGCTCAGTAAATTCAGCAAAGTTCAGGGTTTTGGGGGTTAGAGGCATGCTCCCCTGCCGGCAGGTTGGCCTTGAGCTTGACAAGGGCGGGGGAGCAATCGAAGATCGCTGCACAAGGAAACCTCGACTTGCAATGGCTGCCAAGAAAAAACCGCCGGAGCTTCAGCCCAGCCTGTTTGACGATCCCATCGAGCCGCCAGCCCCGGCGGAGGAGACACTCCCCCAGTGGGATCAGATCCCCCTGTCGGCCCAGGTGTCCATCCCCCCCGGCACTTACAGGGATTTGGAGCAACTGAAGCAGCATTGTTTGGTATGCCAGCGCTGCGACTTGGCAGCCAGCCGTACCCATGTGGTGGTGCATCGGGGCAACCCCAAGGCAAGGATTTTAATCATCGGAGAGGGGCCAGGGGAAAGCGAAGACCTGCAGGGGCTGCCTTTTGTGGGCAAGTCGGGACAATTGCTGGATAAAATCCTGGCTTCGGTGGGGCTGGATCCCGAGCAGGACACCTACATCTGTAATGTGGTCAAGTGCCGCCCCCCTAACAACCGCGTGCCCACCCAGGAGGAGATGGACGCCTGCCGTCCCTATCTGTTGGAGCAGATTCGCCTGGTGGATCCCTGGATTATTCTGCTCACGGGGGCCACCTCGGTGCGCTCCCTTTTGGGCGAGAAGCGAGGGATCACCAAGATCCGCGGGGAATGGATCCAGTGGCAGGGACGCTGGTGTATGCCCATTTTTCACCCGGCCTATCTGCTGCGCAACCCAGACCGCACCCCTGGCAGCCCCAAGTGGTTGATGTGGCAGGATATTCAGGCGGTGAAGCAAAAGTATCTGGAACTCACCGGCACAGCACCGCCCCAGCCCAACTTTTGAGCCCATTTCCCCAAGCGCCCCTCCTCCCAAAGGAGAGCAAGGGATCCCTGCGGTGGGCTAGCTTTTGGGTTTGAACCCAGTCAAGAGGCCAAAGCGAAGCAAGCCGGTGGCATAAGCCTGACGCATCAGGCCCAGCCCCAGCGCCCCGCGAACGGTAACCCAGCCGCTGCGCAGCAAAGCCCAGATCCAGCGCCAGTCGCGGGCAGAAGCGATCACCTCATCCCAGAAAGGGGCCACTCGCTCCGACCAGTCGGCGCTGCGCACCTGCTCAAAGCCCACCTGTTGGGCCAGAGCCTCGTAGCTGGAGAGGCTGATCACATAGGGCAGGCAGTACACCTCGTAGATTTTCTGCAAAAGCTGTTGATCCTGCCGACTCAGGGATCCCTCGCGGTGGCACCAGGTTACCACCATCACCTGCCCGCCCGGTTGCAAGACCCGCCAGCCCTCGGCCAGAAACTGCCGCTTATCCGGCATGTGCTCGCCGCTTTCCAGAGACCACACCAGATCAAAGGTGTTGTCTGCAAAGGGCATCTCCAGGGCATCGGCCACCTGAAATCGCACCTTGTTGCTCAGGCCGGCCTCTTGGGCGCGCTCCGTAGCCCGCTTGGCTTGGACGGGGCTGAGGGTAATGCCCGTAACCTGTGCCCCAAAGCGCCGGGCTAACTCCAAGCTGCTTCCCCCAATGCCACAGCCAAGATCGAGAATGTGCTGGGGAGGGCAGGGATCCCCGATCTGGCCCCACTGGATAACCCTGTCGATCAAGTCAATCTGAGCTTGGCGGCGATCCTTGCCGGTTTGGCCCGGCTCGTAATAGCCATGGTGCATGTGCTCCCCCCACACCCGCTCCCAGAGGCCGGAGGAGGCATCGTAGAAGTGGCGAATGCGTTGGTTGAGGGTGGAGGTCATGGCAACAGATCTCCATGGCTTTTTTATTTTGGATCCTCTCGCCCGGTGAAATCTGATGGGGAACCCTTGTAACCCAACTCGCGCCAGCCGGACGGAGCCATAGTAACAGACCCTTTCCGGGATCACCTTGGAGCAGAAAGCGATCCCAGCGCCCAAACCAACCGCTGCACAGCACTGAAGAGCACCAGAATTGCCATCAGCCCAAACAAGCCCACCATGTACTCCGGGAAAAGGAAAAACAAGCCGTAGAAAAAGATGGTTTCGCTGCCCTCGATAAGCCCCGACGGCATACTTAAGCTGGTCAGTTCATCCAGGGATCCCGCCCCGACAGTGCCATCCGTCCTTGTTGCTCCGCAACGCTGTCGCGAACGCCGTTTTTCCAACAGCCCTGCCAAATACATCCAGGAGCAAAGGTTGATGTAAAAGCTGGCCAGCATCAGAGCCAGAGAAGCATAGCCCAGCAGGGATCCCTGGTGAAAGGCCAGCCCCAGGGGAACGACTGCGTAGACCACCACGTCCAGCAGCATATCCAGGTAGCCCCCCAGATCGCTTTGCCGTCCCTGCAGACGAGCCAACGTGCCGTCCAGCCCGTCCATAAACCGGTTCAGCAACCACAGGCCCAGCCCCCACCCGTAGGCCCCGTAAGCTGCCGCTGTCCCAGAGGCCAGGCCCATGGCAAACCCCGACAGGGTAATGGCTAGGGGATGCACCTGTTGGAGAGGGGTTTGCAGCACTGGAGCCAACAGCCGCTCCTTCCACTGCCTAAGCACCTTATCCAGCAAGAAACACTCCTTATCTTAATTGCTCTGCAACGCTGTTGCCGATGATCACCACCGGCTGGGATCCCACAAAACCTCTGGATTCAATTTTCTTGCTCCGCACCGCCAACGCGATGGAAATCATCATCCCAGAATCATCCCAGATGATGAGAATGCTACTGAAGGGAGGTCAGAGCAAAGTGCTGTGCCTACGGCAAAGGAACCGCACCGCTGTTGCGAATGAAGCGGATACCTACGCGGAGTATGTTTGCTCTGGCCCCTTTCCTCTACCGGAAGTGCTGCGGCAAGCCTAGGCTGGGACAAAGCCTGTGGGTAAACTAAAGGTTAGGCTGGGTAGCCTATCGCCTGGCGGACTGTGTGCTCCTTAACTCGGTGTTCGCGGCACCTTTTTCTCCCTCAACTCCAACATACCTACGAGCGAGTCCATGAGCGAGACCCCCACTTCCCCAGCAGAAGCGTTCGCGGCACCAGAGCCGGTCATTGCCATCACCGGCCTGACCAAAACCTATCGCACAGGATTTTGGCTGAACAAGGTGGTCAGCCCCCTCAAAGATTTTTCTCTGACTGTGGCCCGCGGAGAAACCTTTGGGCTGCTGGGGCCCAACGGGGCCGGGAAAACCACCACCATCAAGTGCCTACTGGGCATTGTGGAGCCCACCCGCGGCAGCGGCACTTTGCTGGGCAAACCCCTGGGGGATCGCTCCATCAAGCAACAGGTGGGATATTTGCCGGAGAACCCCTATTTTTACGATTACTTGACGGCATGGGAGTTTCTCCAGTTTGCCGGCAAGGTGTTTGGTCTGCCCAATAGCCTGTTGAAGGAGCGGATCCCGCAACTGCTGGAGCTGGTGGGGCTTTCTATAGATACGGCCCGCAAAAAACAACTGCGCACCTACTCCAAGGGCATGCTGCAGCGCACTGGCATGGCCCAAGCGCTGATCAACGACCCAGAGCTGGTGTTTCTGGATGAGCCGATGTCGGGACTGGATCCCATGGGCCGCTATCAAATGCGCGAGATCATTCTGTCCCTCAAGCAGCAGGGCAAAACGGTGTTTTTCAACAGCCATATCCTGGCGGATGTGGAAGTTATCTGCAACCGAGTCGGCCTGATCATCGGCGGCAAATTGGTGCATCAGGGAACTTTGGATGACTTGCTGGGAGAGAGCAAAAGCTATCGGGTACAGGGGCACGGTGGCGCCGTCGAACAGTTCCGCGACCGCCTAGAGCACTTCTCGATTCAGGGATCCCATTGGTCGGGGGAATGGAGTGGATCCCTACCGGAGTTGCTGAGCCTTTTGAACCAAGCGGGGGCACTGGTCACCGACTTGCATTGGCAACGGCAATCCCTAGAAGAATTCTTTGTGGAGCAAGTGCGGGCCATTGAAGGGGATCATCCGGTCTCTGCCTAGGCTGGCCGTTCGCACTGGTGCTATGGAGAACCCCGAGAGCAGGACGGAGTTCTGCCCTGAGTATTTCCCAGTAGGGGACTCTGTGCTCCGCACCGCTAATCGGCGGCAATAACAGCCCGGTAGTAGCCTTCCAACTGTTGGGTGGCTGCCGACCAGCTCCAACGTTCTGCCTCTTGGCGGGCTTGCTGTCGGAAGAGCTGCCGCTGCCCGGCACTGCTGAGCAGTTGCTGGGTAACCTGGACAAAGTCGCTATCCGAATTGGGATCGAACAGAAAGCCATTGCGCCCACTGTCCACCACATCGGTAATGCCACCGCAGCGGGGGGCGATCACCGGACAACCGGCAGCCATGGCTTCCAACAGAACCAGCCCCAAGGTCTCGGTGCGGGAGGGGAACACGAACAAATCCGCCGAAGCAAAGGCCGCTGCCAGAGACTCTCCCTGTAGGTAGCCCGTAAACACCACGTCGTGGCCGGCAAAATGTTGCTCCAGGGATCCCCGCTCTGGCCCATCTCCCACAATAGCCAAGCGGGCTTGGGGGATCTGCTCCAACAAGACCCGGATCCGCCCCACTTCCTTCTCAGCCGAAAGCCGCCCCACATAGAGCAAAAGAGGCCGTTCCGGTTGCCCTGCGGTGAGCCGAGCCCGCATCTCTGGACTGGCAGCCTGGGGATGAAACAACTCCGTGTCCACTCCTCGCTGCCACAGCTGCACCCGCTCAATGCCGTGGGCGCTCAGCTCCTGCATCATGGCCGTCGAGGTGCAAAGATTGACCCGCGCCAAATTGTGCCCCAGCTTCAGGAGATTCCACAAAACCCCTTCCAGAAAGCCCAGCCCATAATGCTGCAGATACTTCGGCAGATGGGTATGGTAGGAGGCCACCAGCGGGATCCCCATCGTCTGGCTGTAGTAGAGGCCCCCCAATCCCAAAACTGCCGGGTTCACCACGTGGATCACATCCGGTCGGAAACGGCTGAGCAACTTGCCGATGGCCGGGCCGGGGGCAGCCAGCTTCAACTCTGGATACAGAGGCAGCGGCATCCCCGGGATCCCGTAGACCCGTGCCCGTGCAAACCGCCGGGGGGCTCCCCGGGGCGCGACGATGAGCACCGAGTTGCCTCGAGCGGTTAGGTGACGCACCGTGTGGCAGAGGCGGGTAACGATGCCATCCACCTTGGGCAGAAACGTCTCCGTAAACAGGGCTATGCGCATCAGGGATCCCAAGCCTACTGTTATTGCTCCGCAACGCTGCTGCGACCGCGCCACTCGGACGGAGTCCTCAAAGACTCTAGAATGAGTGTTGCACAAAACGACAACGCCGCTACGACTTCCGTCAGCAGACTTGAGTACCTCACTCCACCGGAAAAGAATGGGGCGTTGGCTCAGGTTCGGTGAAAGTCTGCACCTGGCCTTGGCCAAGCGTATCTGCGGCGGTTTTGCTGATCAACAGTAAGGTCGCCGCCAGGGCCAGCCCAATAACATCCCGCCACATGCTCCACTCCTCAACTCCTCACTCCTCTTGCCCATTACTGTAGCGGCGGTTTTCTCAACTGGGCAGTGATGGAGGACGGATTTTTGCGTGACACAAATCACTGCCAAAATTGCGGCTTTGCCCCCTGCCGGCTAGTCCCGGAACGTCAGCTGCAAGCTGGTTATCAGCAGCACCAAAGAAGATACCGCCATCACCCCTCCCCAAAACCAGTAGGGCAAGAACAAGTTTTGGGCAATTTGGCTGGAATCGGAGTGGATCACCTGCCCATTGATCACGGCAGAGGCCGTAAACAAGTAGTCGAGCTGGTGGTAGGTGCTCACACAGGCCTGCACCCCCAAAAATTGTGCAGCGAAGCCCCGCAGCCAGGGGGAGGCCCAGCGAGCTACCGCCAGGATCCCCAAACCCATACCCAAGAGGAACAGGAGGCCAAAGGGAGAGCGAACCCAGAGCAGCGTCGATAGCAACAGCAGGGATCCCAAAGCCAACAACCCCAACTGGGCCGTACCTTGACGACGAGAAGCCAGGATAAAAACCGCCCCGGCCATTGGGGGCCCCATTGGCCCGCCGGCGGCCACCAAAGCTCGACCCACCGGCCCCAAAAACAAGTGCCCACTGTGAAAGGCCAACCCCGACCCGTCGGGATAGATCTCCAGACGATGAAACTCCCCACCCAACAGCACTGCCGTCAAGCCGTGGCCCATCTCATGAAACCAGGTGGCCAGAATCGTAAAGGGGTAGAGGATATAGTTGCCCCAGGGGAGCTGCCAGAGCAAGACCGTCAGACCTGCAGCAGCCACCAACCAAACCAAGCTGTGCCGGCCAGGTTTCTCGGAAGGGGAGGGAGGCAGCTCAAACTGAGTCATAGAGCAGCAGTGGGTAGACAGAAAAAAGCCTAAAACGCCTCGTCTTCTTAGACGACTGCCGGCAGAGGAGAGTTCCAAGCCAACCCCGAGAAAATCCAGAAAAACATATGTCTCAAACCAGTTTGCAATGGATGTAGGTCAGGTAGGCTGAAAGAGCCCCTGAGGGATCCCTGTCTGTGGCCACCTTCCTGCGCGACTGGAGCTACCGCTTTCCCTGGCTTTACCGCAGCATCAGCCGCGGGGCTGCTCTGGCGGTGGGGGGATACGAGCGGCTGCGGAAATTGCCCCTACAAGGGATCCAGATTCATCCCCAGGAGCGGGTGTTGGATCTCTGCTGTGGCCCAGCTGAAGTAACCCCACTGTTGGCGGAGCTGAGCCAGCAGGTGGTGGGCCTGGATGCTTCCCCCAAAGCTCTAGCGGCAGCCCGCAAACGCCTTCCCCAGGTGGAGTTTGTGGAGGCCTTTGCCCAAGATATGCCCTTTCCCAATGCCAGCTTTGATTGGGTGCATACCAGCTTGGCTCTGCACGAATTGTCCTTCGCCGACTTGGAGCAGGTGCTGCGGGAAGTGTGGCGGGTGCTCAAGCCGGGGGGAGGACTCTTGATCCTGGATCTGCATGCGCCTCGGCAACCCCTGATCTGGCCTGGTCTGGCCCTCTTTCTGGCCCTTTTTGAAACCGAGACCGCTTGGGAGCTGCTCAAGCTGGATTTGCCCGAGCATTTGCAGCAGCAGGGTTGGCAATCCATCCGGCAGACCCTCCACGCTGGGGGAGCTCTGCAGGTTATCCAGGCGCGAAAGCCTGCCGCCTGAGCTGCACCCCTGAGAGCGGCAGTCAGCCCTGGTGCCAAAAGGGAGTGCCGAGGACAGGCGTACTGGGCTGAGCTGTTTCCTGAGGGATCATGGCCCCGGCCAGGTAGGCTCGGCGGCCTGAGCGCACTGCTTCTGCAAAGGCCTCGGCCATGGCCACCGGATCCCGGGCCAAGGCCACTGCCGTGTTTAGCAGCACCCCGTCGAAGCCCCACTCCATCACCTGGCAGGCATGGGAGGGCAGGCCCAAGCCGGCATCCACGATCAGCGGCGCCTCGATCCGCTCCCGCAGCAGGCGCAAGTTGTAGGGGTTGAGAGGGCCTTTGCCGGTGCCGATGGGGGCCGCCCAGGGCATCACCACCTCACAGCCAGCATCCAAAAGCCGCTGGCAGAGCACCAGGTCGTCGGTGCTATAGGGCAGCACCTTAAAGCCGCGCCGGACCAGCTCAGCAGCAGCAGTGGGCAGTTGCACGGGATCCGGCTGCAGCGTGTAGTCATCCCCGATCAACTCCAGCTTGATCCAGTCGGTGCCGAACACCTCCCGCGCCATCTCCGCCGTTGTGATCACCTCCTGCACGCTGTGGCAGCCGGCGGTGTTGGGCAGAACTGGGATCCCCATCTTCTGCAACAGAGCCCAGAACCTCTGGGAAGTTTCTGGCCCCAGTGCCCCTTGCCGCCGCAGAGAAACCGTCAACAAACAGGGCTGCGCGCGCGCCACCGCCTGCTCCAAGATGGCCGGCGAAGGGTAGCGAGCCGTACCCAACATCAGACGGCTGGGCAACGGTTGGCCGTAGAGCACCAAGGGATCCTCATTGGCCCAAGTGGAGGGGGAAAGCTGGAGAAGGGTGGACATTGTCGGGGCAAAGTCAGGACAGAGCAGGAAGCAAGGGGGGCACTAGCCGCCAGCAACCGGAGCGACGATCTCCACCTGGTCGCCTTCTTGCAGACGAGTTTGCTCGTACTGGGCACGCGGCACAAACTTCAGATTAACCGCTACCGCAAAAGGGCCGCTGGCCCCCACCTGAGCCACTGCTTCGGACAAAGTGGTGCCTTCCGGCAAATCGTAAGGCTTTTGGTTGATCAAGACACGCATGGCGACAGGGACTCACCGGAAAGAGGGGCAGCCTGCACCTGAAAGGGGATCCCAAGCTGCTGGGCCAAGCGACAACTACCCTGGTGAAGATACTCCAAGACAGCATCGTGGATGGCCGGGGAGATCAGAAAGCCATGGCGATAGAGGCCGTTGATCTGCAACAGGCGAGGTGAGCGCTCCACCACGGCTGGCAGGTTATCCGCCAAGGTGGGACGACATTGGCTGCCCAATTCCAGGATACGCGCTTCTGCAAAGGCAGGATGTACGGCGTAGGCGGCGCTGAGCAACTCCAAAGCCGAGCGAACGCTCACCGGCGAGCGATCCTCAGATTCGATCTCGGTGGCTCCCACTACGAACAGGTGTCCCGGCTTGGGAGCGATGTAGATCGGATAGCGAGGATGCAACAGCCGGGTTGGACGCCGCAAAGAGACTTCCGGGGCATACAGGCGCACCACCTCACCCCGAACTCCGCGCAGCAGTCTTGGCCCGCCCCATTCTTTTTGGGCCCCCAGGCCGCGGCAATCCAAAACCCAGCCTCCGGTTTGTTGCTGCCAGGCTTGGGCCTGCTTCAGATCCCAGGGGCAACCCCACTCCACCTCCACCTCGTGCTGCCGCAGCTTGGCCAGCAGAGCCGACAACAGTTGGCGGTTGTCCAGTTGGCCCTCTTGGGGAAGATACAGGCCCTGCGCAAATCGCCCGGCTACCGATGGCTCCAGCTCGGCCAGAGCCTGAGCATCCAGAGGCTGGGGCTTAGGGAGAGCGGGAAGGCGCTCCACCACAGCGGCCAGCAGGGACGAGAAACGTCTGGCTTCCCCGGCATCTTGGCGGTGCCAGAGGATCAAAGTGCCCTCCTGCTGAAAGAAAACCGGCTCTGGCAGGCTGGCCAGAAGGGCGGGCCAGCGGGAGAGGGCATAGTACCCCTGGGCCACCACACTGGCTTCGGCGACGGCGGACTCGGCCAAAGGAGCTAGCATAGCAGCGGCAAAATGGGCAGCGCTGCTCTCAGGAGCAGTGGCCGCCTCCACAATGCGGACAGGATGCCCAACCTCGACAAGGCTGGCGGCCAACAAACGCCCCATCAGCCCAGCCCCGAGGACAAGGATGGGATCCCGCTGCGCTGCCCAAGGCCAAGTGATCCCTGCCGCGTCAGCGGCGGGGAATGAGCCCGTCAGACTGGCTGGCGGGTCTGGCGGAGAAGAGGAGGGTGAAAGGGTCAAAGTGCCCTGCGCTGCTGACACAATGGATTCCATACTGGATCCCATGATAGGCTTTCCAGCTCGGCGATGAATCTGTTCCCACCTGTGCCTGCATTTGTTGATGGAGTGCTGGGCCAAGCTTCGCTGGAACGCCTTTTCACTTGGAGCTTTTTGTTTGATCTCGCTGTTGGTCTCCGGGATCCGTCTGGGGGTGCCGGTGTTGCTGGCGGTGTTGGGGGAGGTGATCACGCAGTGTTCTGGCATTCTCAATTAAACCGGAATGAAACATTTCCCTCTAGCCCCCTTCTCCCTCTGAGAGAAGGAATGGGGGTGAGGGCAGTGGCGCGGAGCGTTTAGGGGGTGTCTCAATCTAGTTTGAAATGACTATAGTTCCCCTCTCCCTTGGTGGAAGAGGGGCTGGGGGCGAGGGGGGATCCCTTGGGCTGAGAAGCGCCAAGGGTGGAAGTCCGTCAGGCAGTGTAGTAGGCAGTGCCTTTATTGACGAAGTCCAGTGTGTAGGCAGCCCGGTAGTTGATGGTTGGCTCAAATACGCCGGCCACCGTCATGCTGTCGAAGAAGTCTTGCCAGCGTTTGTCGGTCATGGCGCCAATGCCTTTTTCCAACGCATCGCCGGACAAGATGATGCCGTACTCCTGCAATTTCTCGAAGCTGTAGGCCAACTGGGCATCGGTCATCTCCGGGTTGTCCTGCTTGATCAAGCGATAGGCCGGACGGGGATCCTCCAAGAAGCTGTACCAGCCTTTGATAGAGGCATCCACGAATCGCTCCACCAAGTCGGGCTTGGTTTCCACCAGTTGGCGACGGGTTTCGATGGTGGTGGCGTAGGGTTTGTAGCCCAAATCCGCCAGGAGGAAGACCACCGGCTCAAATCCCCCTTCCCGTTGGATGGCAAAAGGCTCGGATGTCAGATAGCCTTGCTGAGCTGAGCTGGGATCCGCCAAAAAGGGGCCGGGGTTGAAGTTGTAGGGACGAACCTGATCGTCGGTGAAGCCAAAGCGGGCCTTTAGGTAGGGCCAGTAGGTGGCAAGCCCCCCTTTCGAGACGAAAATGGGCCGGCCCTTGAGCTCTTCAAAGCGCTGGGTGCCGGGGTGGGTCATGATGATCTGCGGGTCTTTCTGGAAAATGGCTGCCACACACACCAAAGGGATCCCTTCTCGCACGGCATTGATCACCCCTGTGCTTCCTCCCATGGCAAATTCGGCAGCTCCACCGGCCAAAACTTGGGTGATGTTGATGCCGGGGCCACCCATCTTGATGGTTACATCCAGGCCATGCTCGCGGTAGATGCCGGTCGCCACCGCCTGATAGAAGCCGCCGTGTTCCGCCTGAGCATACCAGTTGGTAGCGTAGGAAACGCGATCCAGGCCGGATCCCTGAGCCACGATCAGGGTGGGAGAGGGTTTGCGCTGAGCTTGGGCGCCCCCTGCCGCCAGCAGACCGCCCCCAAGGGCTGCGGCCCCCACTTTGAGAAGCTGACGGCGGCTCAGAGCCTTGGTGTTCGAGTCAGAGGGTTGAGACGAAGCCATAATCCATTCTCCCTAAGCTAATCCTTGCAAGGTGTGAGGGGGCCAAAGATGCAGGTACAGCCTATTGAGGGGCTACGGATACGGTTGTAAACCTACTTGTTCTAAACCTCATCGGAGTCAAGCCTCAGAAACACGATGTTTTGTATCCCTTAAGTTTTGTATCCCTTAATTTGTGAACAGGCTGTAACTTGCGACACCCCATTAAGCCAGAAACCCTTGGACAGAGCGGTATCTCCGGCTACCGGTACTTGCAGACGAGATCCGCCGGCATTGGGTTCCATCGGCGGGAGGCCAAGCTGCCCTGGGGCCAGCACCTCAGTTCGCAAATGGCAAGAGGAACAAAACCCGAAACCAGCCTTGCCCTGGTCTATCCCAAACCTGTAGCCACCGAACATGACCGGCGCTCGAAGTAGCCTGCAGATCTCATTCTGCCGCAATCTTGCTGGGTCAAAGAGCCCCACCCCTTGAGCATTTGCCGGAGCTGTTGGCAATTTATCCCCGGTCGGGATGGAGTTGCGGCCAATTGGAGAGCTTGCTTTCTAGAGCTTGCTTTCTGCTAAGGCAACCCGCTATGCTACCGCCCAGATTGAGGCATTCTCCCGTGGCAAGTCAGCAGCTTCGTGTCTATGTCCCCCCTCACCCGCTCATTAAGCACTGGCTAACCGTGGCTCGGGATGCGGAGACGCCCATGCCCCTGTTTCGCACGGCCATGTCGGAGCTGGGCCGCTGGCTAACCTATGAGGCGATGCGGGAGTGGATCCCCACCCAAACCGTTCAGGTGCAAACCCCTTTGGAACCCGTTGCCGCAGAGGTCATCGCGCCGGATACCCTGCTGGGCATTGTGCCTGTATTGCGGGCTGGCTTGGCGATGCTGGAAGGCTGTCAGGCCCTTTTGCCCCAGGCGCGGATCTTTCACATTGGCATGGTGCGGGATGAGGAAACGCTGCAGGCCAGTTGCTACCTCAATCGCCTTCCAGAGCGGATCCCTGAACAGATGCGCATTCTCATTCCCGAGCCGATGTTGGCCACCGGGGGCACGCTGCTCTGGGTTTTGGATGAGCTAAAAAAACGGGGGGCGGATCCCAGCTTGGTTAGAATTGTCAGCGCATTGGCAGCGCCCCCAGGGTTACAGCGGTTGGGATCCCACTACCCGATGGTGCAAATTTTCTGCGCCATGATTGACGAGCGGCTGAACGATCGAGGGTTCATTTTGCCCGGGCTGGGGGATGCAGGGGATCGTGCCTTTGGCACAGAGAACTAGCCACTGACCCACTCAATCTGTCTGTCTTCTCTGCTGCTGGTTTTTGAGCCAAGATCTTCGGCGACACACGCATTCTGTAGTGCTCAATCGAGCTTTTACCACTTCTGGCGCACGGATTGCCCATTCACCCAGATGCTGTGAGGGAGAGCATTTGAGGCTAACCCCCCTCAGATTGGTCAAGCTATTGGATCATGGGTAATGTTGGCCGCTTCAGGGATCCCGGTCGCGCTACTTGCAATTCTGACGGGGCCAGCACCTTTTCCCTTCCTGCACCTATGCGACTTGTCCTTACCAGTTTAGATGGCAGCTTGCTGGATCTGGAGTCCAACAGCTATGGTGCTGCCCGACAAGCCTTGGCTGCCCTAGAGCGCCGCTCCATTCCCTTGGTGCTCTACAGCCTGCGCACCCGCGCTCAACTGGAACATGTGCGGCGGCAGTTGCGCCTGGAGCATCCGTTCATCTGTGAGGATGGCTCTGCCGTTTACGTTCCCGAGCATTACTTCCCGGCGGGCATCCTAGACGAGCAGTGGCAACACCGACCGCCCTACTACGTGTATGCTTTGGGTCTGCCCTATTCTCGCCTGCGCAGCATCCTGCAACAGGTGCGTCAAGAGTCCCACTTGGATTTGATCGGGTTTGGGGATTGGACTGCCTCTGAACTGGCCGCTGCCACTGGGATCCCTTTGGAAGAGGCAGAGCGGGCGCAGCAGCGAGAGTACAGTGAGATTTTCAGCTATTCCGGGGATCCCGAAACCCTGCGGGAAGCTTTTGCCCAGCAAGAAGCCAACCTCACCCAACATCTGCTGCGGGTGCGTCAGCTTCACTTCTCTAGCCTGCCGCAATGGTATCTGACCGGATGGATGCAGCCAACGATGGCCGCAGAACCCAATTGGTTACCGGGGGAACAGGCGGTGCAGCGGCTGCTGGATTGCTACCAACGGCATCTGGGCCCTATCAAAGCTTTGGGCATTGGGTGTTCCCCGCCAGATGTGGCCTTTTTGCGATGGTCGGAACAAAAAGTGGTGCTTCCCAGCCCCATTGCGGATAGTCTCTGGAGTGAGGCCCTGCCTCAATGGCAATTGGCTCAGCTCCCGGGCCCAGAGGGGTGGAATGAAGTGGTGTTGATGTGGTTGGAGGAAACAGATCATGGTGATGAATAGGCAGCAGATTGGTCGTCAGGCTGTACCCTTAGGCCTGAAAACGGTGGGGTGCCTGCTGAGCTTGGCGGTGGCCATGCCTGCCCACGCGCAACCGCCCATGACCCTACTGACAGGGGAGCCGACGGTCGCCCAACTGAAGGAAGACGGAGCTCGCTATCTGCAGATGGGCTTTCATACCTTGGCCATCAACGCCTACCGGAGCGCAATTGAACTGGAAGAAAAAACCTTGGTGCTGCCCAGCGAACGGGATCCCGACGTGCCTTTCAACCTCGGCTTGATCTATGCCCGTCAAGGCAAGCTGGCGGAGGCCCGCGCCGCCTTTCAGCGCTCGGTGGAGGTGGATCCCAGTGGCTTTAAGGCTCGCTATCAACTGGCCTTGGTGGATCTCAAGCTGGGGAACCTGGTCGCTGCCAAAGAGCAGCTCACCCTCTTGGCCCATGCCGCCAGCAACCATCCCGAAACCCACAGCCATATTCAAGCTCTGCTGGCCACTCTGGAGTCTGTTCCCTTGCCCGGCCAACAAGGGGAGAACCCGGCTCGCCCTCCAGCCGTTGAGTCAGAAGCCGCCAAGCTTTTGCTCGAACCTCAGAAAACAGAAACAGCCGCCCTGCCAACTGCGACTGAAAAGAAAGGGCCAGAGGAAGAGAAACCCCTCTCGCTTCTGCAGCGGCTCCGCCAACAGGAGCGGGACTAGTTCTCTCTCGGCCCAGACTGACAACCCATGAAGGCATGTAGCTGGATGCCAGGGATCCCGTCACCGGGCCTTGGGCTAGGCTCGCCCCTTTTGGGGATCCGACTGAGAATCCTCGGGCTGGGGCCCTTTGGTGGTGAACACCGTGGTGAACATCATCAGCATGCCTCCCCCCAAGATCAGCAGGGCTAATCCGCCAAACATCCAATTCATCCAAGCTTGAACTTCCATGGGGGGCTCTCCAGAATACACAGGCAACCCTGATCCTACATCTGGAGAAACGGTGCCCAGCAGCTACTGATTGGCTCGGTAAAGCAACCCCAGCCCTACGGCGGCACAGATCAAGTTGGGCAACCAAGCCGCCATTGCTGGCCCCAGCGTCCCAATTTGTCCCAGCGCCTGGGTGATGAACAGCAGCACATAGAAGGCAAAGATAATCAGCACACTGATGCCCAACCCCAAAGAGGAACCGGTGCGCTGCGGGCGCAGCCCCAAAGGCACCCCAATCAGGGTAAACGCCAGACACGCGAAAGGAATGGCATACTTTTGGTTGAGGCTGACCTGCAGACGGCGCACCCGTTGCAGATCTCCAGAACTGGCGATCACCTCGATGTAATGCTTCAGCTCCCGAATGTTCATTTCCTCAGGGCTGCGAATCTCCTGAGCCAGCTCCAGCGGCGCGCGAGGCAGACGCAACTCCTGCCGGCTGAAGGTGGCAATGTTGCTGTAGGTGCCATCCGGAGAAACGATGTAGTTGGTGCCATCCTCAAACACCCAAAGATTCTCTTGGGGATCCCAGCGCCCCCGCTGGGCCAGCAGAATTTGGTTGAGCGCCTCGTTGGAAAAATCCAGGACGATAATGCCGCGCATTTGCTTTCCATCGAAGCTGCGGGCGTAGAACTGACGGGTTAGCCCTTGTCGCCGGGAAAAGGTGCCGTCTGGCTCAGGCATGAGGATCTCGCCAAATTCTTGGTAGAGGATATTCTCCCGCCGGAAGTCCGGATCCCGATTTAAAGCTCGGTTCAAAGTCGTGGCTGCCTGGCGATTGCTCACCGGCACCACCAGCTCATTGAACAGAAACGTTAACGTCGTCACCAACAAGCTGAGGATGAGGGCAGGCACCATGAGGCGGTAAAGGCTCACCCCGCATCCGCGCAAGGCCGTGATCTCGTTGTCGGCAGACAAGCGCCCGTAGGCCAGCAACGTCGCCAGCAACATGGACATCGGGAACGTCAAAACGATGATCCCCGGCGCCCGCAGCACGAACACCTGCAAGGCTGCTGAAATCGATAACCCTGCCTCCACCACCAGGCGCACCAGCTCGAACAGGGATCCCACCGCCATCACCAAGGTTGTGAAAGCTCCCACCCCAAAGAGAAACGGCAGCAGCATCTCCGAGAGGACATAGCGATCCATCAGGCCCACCGCGCAAACGAGGGAGAGCCTGTGGTCAGGCCGCTCGCGGGAACGGGCAGGAGGGAGAGAATGAAGTTTCACGCAACCCAAGGAAGTAGTAGGCAGGACAGCCGAAGGCTGTTAACGACTCTAGACCGGAACACTGGGCAATGAAAGGCTATCGCCTTCCTTTCTCAACCTAACCCGCCTATGATCGACCCCAAGTAAGCTCAGGCATAGAATTGGGCCGGGTTTGTCTTGGGAAGACTTTCGACATGGTTTCCTCCTCTTCCCCCTCCTGCAATCTTAGGAGTTTGCTGGAGCGGCTCCTGGAGCTGCGGCAGCAGGTTGTAGAGGGATCCCAGAAATACTTGGCCGCTTGGGGCTGCCTTACGAGCCCTCCTGCGGCCATCCACAACCTGGCGCGCTACCTGGCGCTGCGCCAACAGGATCTGCGCAGCTTGCAACTGGAGCTGGCGGCTGCGGGGCTGTCCTCGCTGGGGCGCTGTGAGTCGCGGGTTCTGGAGAGCCTGGATGCGGTGATTGCTATTTTGGCAGCCACCTAGGGTTTGACCCATACGGCACCCAGCTATGAAGAGTTTTACGCCGGGGATACGGCACTAGAGCAGCACGCCGAGGCGCTGTTTGGCCCTCCTTCTCCCCATCGCCGCGCGCGCATCATGGTGACCCTGCCCAGCGAAGCCGCCGAGCAGCCGGAGCTGTTGCTGCAGTTGTTGGAGCGGGGCATGAACGTGGCCCGCATCAACTGCGCCCACGACGAGCCCTCGGTGTGGGAGAAAATGGTGGCCCACTTGCGCCAGGCCGAAGCCCAGACCCAACGGCGTTGCAAGATTTTGCTGGACCTGGCCGGCCCCAAGATCCGCACCGGCCCAGTGGCCATGCCCCCTGGCAAAACCAAGGTGTACCGCGGGGATCGCATCCTGCTCACCGCGAAGGTTCCTGAGGCCAGCGCCGATATCTCCTGCCAGGTGACCTGCAGCCTGCCGGAGGTTTTGGCGCACCTGCAGGTAGGGGCAAGTGTTTGGATCGACGACGGCAAAATCGGCGCCCGCGTGGTAAGGATCGAGCCGGCAGGCGTGGTGCTGGAGGTGGACAAAGTTGCCCCTCAGGGCAAGAAGTTGCGAGCAGAAAAAGGCCTCAATTTTCGTAAACTACCCGGCTCCGACCGCTAAGCGGTACGGAGCGGGCTTTCAGTAGCCCTGAGCCTGCTCTGCTCTACCAGAGAACAAAACAGGCCCGAACCTCTAGGCTGGTTTACGGCAGCCCCCAAGAGCGCAATTACGTTTGCACCATTCAAGTCCGCATCTCCTTCCCATCCACAGTGCCCACACTTAAACTTCTTCCCACTGCGGTAGGATTGCGCAGGATCGGGATGGATGTGTAAACACTTGTGACAGGTCTGCGACGTGTAGGCAGGCGGCACAGGAATCAGAGAAACCCCTGCAACTCTCGCCTTGTATTCCAGAAACTGGCGTAGCTGGTAGAACGCCCAACTGTTGGTTCTGCGCCGTTCGGCCTTGTTGCGCGGCTGTTGATTGACTCTTTCACGGATCCCTGTCAGGTCTTCCAGAGCGATAGCGCTGTTGGTAGCTTTTGCCCTGGAGACAATAGCTTTAGAGATGCGATGATTGACCCACGTTTGAAAGCGTCTCTCCTTGCCAGACAGCCGTTGCAGCAGTTCTCTGCATCTGCGCCGCGAACTGCGTGTGCCCTTACTGGCTTTGCGTTGGAGTACCGCCCTCAACCGGGAGTAGTGGTCTCGGACTCGGTTCAACTGTTGTCCATTCCAGTTGTCCCCCTCTGACGTATGAGCAATATCCGTCCTTCCCAAGTCCACCCCGATCACCTTGTCGGTATCTTGTTGCTTGGGTGGCTTTTTCTCTACGCAAATCTGGATGTAGTAGGAGCCATCTTTGCGCTTGACCAGGGTGGCAGATTTGGGGTTGGAACCAGCCAGCATCCCACGCTGGTAGTTGCCAATGGCCAGTTCAAAGCGCTCTCGCCCTTCCACCGTGGTCAGCGACACCGTCCAGTCTTTTTGACGGAACGAAAAGATACGGGCGTCGTAGGTAACAAAGCCGCTCTTAAACTCCTTGACGGGACGCTTTTTCTGCTTAGCCACTTTGCGGGAACCCGCTACCCGTCTGCACACCTGTTGAGCCAAGTTACTGGACAAGCCAAACCGGGCTCGAGTCTCGTAGTAGCAAAGGGATTGCAGCTTGACCGCGTTGACGATCTTCTCCTGCGTGTTCTGGTTGACCCAGTTCAATGCCTGTACAAAGGCATTCATCGTCGCGTCCAATTTGGCGGCTTGCGACTGGGCTACCTTGAGCTTGCAGGAGACGGTCAGGACTTGGGTCATGGTTCTATTGTAACCTCGCATTCCTCCCGGCACTGACCCTACGGGTACAGTGCGGGGCTCCTGCGATTTCTAGCTGACAGTCAGCTCCAGATCCGTTCCCTTAGCGACAAAGACTGCCAAGACCTGGACTTTGTGGTGCGGCATGCCGACTTAGTGGGCTATTCCTTTGTCCAGCAGCCAGCGGACTTGCAGTTGCTGGTTTCTGAGCTGGAGCGGCGGCAGGCTCGCCCCGATCTGGGCTTGATCCTCAAGATGGAAACGCAGCGGGCGGTGAAAAACCTGCCGGCCTTGATCGCGACCGTTGCCGGCTGCCGGCCCCTGGGGGTGATGATTGCCCGCGGCGATCTGGCCGTGGAGATCGGTTGGCTGCGCTTGGGCGAGATCCAGGAGGAACTGCTGTGGATCTGCGAGGCAGCCCAGGTGCCGGTGGTCTGGGCTACCCAGGTGCTGGATCAGCTCACCAAGGAGGGCTTGCCCTCGCGGCCTGAGCTTTCCGATGCGGTGATGTCTGCCCGCGCCGAATGTGTGATGCTCAACAAGGGCCCCTACCTGCTGGAGGCGGTTGCCCTCCTGGACGAGCTGCTGGCTCGGATGCAGACCCACCAGCACAAGAAAAGCCAACGCCTGCGAGCTCTGTACTCCTGGAGGTGACCTGGAGCTGCCCTAGAGACGGAACTTCTCCCCCAGGTAATACTTGCGCACCAAGGGATCCGCCGCCAGCTCCGCCGCCGTGCCCTTGGCCAAAATGGCCCCGTCGTTGAGGATATAGGCCCGGTCGGTGATCTCCAGCGTCTCCCGCACGTTGTGGTCAGTAATCAAAACACCGATGCCCCGTTGCTTGAGCTTGGCCACCACCTCCTGAATATCCGCCACCGCGATGGGATCCACCCCCGCAAAGGGCTCATCCAGCAGCAGAAATTTCGGCCCGTGGATCCCAGCGGCCAAGGCACGGGCGATCTCCGCTCGGCGACGCTCCCCCCCCGATACCTGCAGGCCCAGGCTGTGGGCCACGTGGGCGATGCGAAACTCCTCCAGCAGTTGGTTGAGCCGCTGCTGCCAGAGGCGGCGAGGCACCCCCGTTTGCTCCATGATCAGCAGCAGGTTGTCTTGGATGCTGAGGCGACGAAAAATACTCGGCTCCTGGGCCAGGTAGCCGATCCCCAATTGGGCCCGGCGATGCATGGGCAGGTGGGTGATGTCTTGGTCATCCAACCAGACATGGCCGCGGTTGGGCTGGATCAGGCCAGTCATGATGTAGAACGTGGTGGTTTTCCCCGCCCCATTGGGGCCCAGGAGCCCCACGATTTCCCCCTGCTGAATGTTCAGGCTAACGTCGCTCACCACCTCACGGCGGCCATAGCGCTTACAGATGTTTTCTAAGTAGATCTGCATAGGGCCGGCACAGGGCTGCTGATCAATGCTTACTGATTCTGTAGGGCTGATTCTCTCCAACCGACAGGGATCCCGGCTGCCGCAGCGCACAGGCTACTTCCTCAAAGATGCCCCAAACCCCGCCCACAATCCAGGGGAGTGTAGGCAAAGTGGATCCCTCTCAAGCCAACTGGAGGGATCCCTAATGGGGTTCTCATAGCTCACGGCAACTGCTCGCCCCCCTCAAAATGGGATCATTTCACTAGGGGATCCCTGGCCTTCCCATGCTTCGCTGCCCAGCTTGCTACTGGCTCAACTCCAACTCCGATTATCGCTGTCGTCGCTGTGGGCACTTTTTGCGCCATCGCCCGCTTCCTGTTGCCGAGAAACTCAACCCAAGAAGGCCAACAACCAGCCCTGCCGGCTGGCGGGAAATCCGCTGGGATCGCGTCCTGACTTCCTCGGCAATACTCGGGGTTTTGGTGGGGTTGGGGCAACTGTCTTGGCATTGGGTGCAGCCGCTGCTCAAAGATCCACCCCTTCCCAGTGTTGGCAACGGCCCGGCAGCTTCGGGACGATAGGACTCCAAACGTCATCCCGCCCTGAGAGAGCCTGCTATCAGGTGGGCCAGACAGACCTGCGGAGTGGCCGAAGCCAGAAGATGCCACTATCATGTGACCAGCGCAGAACCATCCCCCTCTGCTGTGTCCCTTCACGTAAACCTTCAAAATTGTGAGGCTTGGTAACCATGAACCTCAATCTCAAAGTTCCCGCCATTTGGGCACTACTGGCCACGGCAGCCTTGGCTTCCTCTGCCGCAGCCACAACCTACAACTCTTGTTTTATGCGCTACCTCATGGCTTCCCGCACCTGTCCCAACTGCCGCCTGGGATCCATTGAGCTGAGCAATCTGGATTTGGCGGAGGCCAATTTCAGCGGTTCCGATCTCATCGAGGCCAATCTGGAGCGCACCATCTTGACGGGCGCCGATCTCAGCCAGTCTTACCTGGTGGGGGCCAATTTGCGGCGGGCTCAATTGGGGGGAGCCAACCTGAGTGGCGCTTACCTGGAGGGGGCAGACTTGCGGGGGGCCAACCTGCGGGGGGCCGATCTCTCTTCTGCATCCCTGTACGGCGCCGACTTGCGGGGGGCCGATCTACGCGACGCCAACCTGGTTGGGGCTGACCTGCGCTTTGCTCGCACCTGGGGCGCACGCCTGCAGGGTGCCGTTCGGGAATAGTGCCAAAGGCCGAAGCCAGCTTCCCCTCTCCCTCTCTGGGAGAGGGACTAATGAATAACGCGTACTAATTGCGTAATGCGGATGGCGAGACTCGAACTCGCAAGGCAAAGCCACACGCCCCTCAAACGTGCGCGTATACCAATTCCGCCACATCCGCTTCCGAGCCTAACCATCATAGCGACAGAGGGGTGGAGTTGTTAAGGGCATTGGCCATTTTGCAGCTATGGCTTGTCCTGCCTCGGCAAAGTTAAGGCAACTCCACCGACGTGGGCTTGGAAGCGTGGGGCAGTCCCCACCCCAACTTCTCTCGCATAACCCGGAAAAATTCCGGTCGGCGCAGGCGCATCAAATCTGTCCAATAGGGGGCACGTACCACCCGAATCTGGTCTTCCGGCATGATGTAGCAGCCGGCATTTCCATCTACCACCAAAACCAGTGGCTGAGGGGTAACGGGGCTAATCCATACCTCCTCCGAATCGGGGAAGACCAAGGCCCGCGACGCCATGGAATGGGGGCAGATGGGAATCAGCTGCAAAACCGGCACCCCCGGTGTGATCACCGGCCCACCCGCCGAGAGGGCATAGGCCGTCGAGCCGGTGGGAGTAGCCAAGATGACTCCGTCGGCAGCCACATCCAGAGGTGAGTGATCCCCGATGGTGATCTCGAAGTGGCACATGCTGGTCAAAGGCTCGCGGTGCAACACCATCTCGTTTAAGCTCAAGACCTCCCAGCGCAATTCTTGCCCTCGGTAGGCTTGCACCAGCAACATGCTGCGGCGATCCAGGGTGTATTCCCCGGCAATGGCGGCACTGGCTGCCTCTTCTAGGTGAGGAAGGTAGGTCTCCGTCAGAAAGCCCAGATGGCCCGTATTCACCGCCAACAAGGGGATCCCTTTGGGGGCCAGTTGCCGTGCTGCTGCCAAGACGGTGCCATCTCCCCCCAACACCACCGCAAACTTCATGGTTTGATCAAATCCAGCCGGGGCCAGGCTATCTACTTTGGTCAGGCAGATGGGGCTGTCGGGCTTGGCATAACCGAGGATACCGCCCCAGTTGGGGGCCACACAGACTTCCCAGCCCTGCTCCTGAAACCAGCGGGCTAGGGTTTCGCTGCTGCGTTTGGCGGCGGGTTTGGCGTCGTTGTAGAGGATCCCGGCTTTGGGCTTGGTCATGGGCAATGGGAAGGCAGAGGTGCCAAAACTCTATCAGTTCTGCAGGCCCCTCTGCTGGCCAGGTGATCCATTCCACAATTTCTGCCAGCAGACTTCGCTGATACATTGACGCTGAACAAGACGGGTAGCTTGCACGGCGAAGCCATACACTGCTGCCCGGGGCTGCAGCGATTGCATCCTGCTCGTTGCCAATCGGCAGCTCAACCCTGGCAGGGCAAGAAGCTACGAGAAGCTACGAGGAAAAACGAGTGACGGCAGGTTGGAACGAGTACCTCAATCGACAGGGCGACCCCGGTACATCAGTCGGTACTTCACCTGCGGGGTCAAGTCTTTTTGCCCTGGATCCCCTTCCGCGGTGATGGGTTGTGGAGGGGCGGTGGGAGAGTGGGCGCTCGGCTGCGGGGGAGGGGTGGAAGAAGATGTACGGCTGACCTCCGCCGGCCATAAGCCCGCTTGCTTCAGAGCCCTGTGGAGCGCCTCCGTGTCAATAGGCAAAAACCACCTGGCAGCCTCGTAAATCCGTTCGAGGGAGTGGAGAAGGTCGCCGGCCTCCGCCAAGCCAGGGATCACATCTGCTGCCCCCTGGTAGATTGCCCAGCGCCGCTCTGCGGGCTCGATGTGGCGGCGGGGGTGATGAGTCAGGATCACAGGGATGTTGGGCAGCTTGCTTTGACACTCTCGACAAAAGGCATAGGGGTTAAACAGCCCCGTCGTCATGTCCACCACCATCAGATCCAAATCCAGAGGCTGGCTTGTTGCCGCCTCCAGCAGATCTTCACGTGGGGAAATCGGCACCACAGAGTGCCCCTGAGACTCCAGCGCCAACTTCCAGAGATGAATTTGCGAGGGCTGGCCCTGAGCTAGCAGTATGGTTTTTCTCACAGTGGATGGAGATATGCGAGTAGAAGGAAAGGCAAAGGCTTGCACCACTTAATAATCCGTCGTACGCCAGAATCTTGTGCGGGGCGTAATGTAGCATTCTTAGGGGAAGCAAATGGTAACCGGATATACAGATATACAAGTGTTGCGGTTTAAGCCCGACGCTCCATACCCTTAAACCTGGATCCCCAGCAGCCGACAGCCAATTTCTGGGTGCGGCCTGTCCGACGGCCTCAACGTTTGTCTTGCTCAATTCAATCTGGGATCCCTTCTTTCTCGCTTTCCAATTCAGCTTGCAGGGCCTGCAACTCTTCTGGGGAGAGGGAGCGGAGCCTCTCTTGAATCTGCTGGGTCTCGAAGCTGGCCCATTGAGCCTTCAGGGTCATTTCCCCACGCAGCACCCGCTTCAGGTAGCCAAAAGTCCACCCCAAGCAGGCCAATAGAAGCACCACGCTCGATATCTGCTGCGCGGCCCCCGTATCCAAGCCCGCCCAAAGCAGCAGGCCGTAGAGGATCCCTCCCCCCAGCAGCAGGGCCAAGCCTATGCCAAGAACGTCCAATCTGCGCATGGCTCAGTGGATCGACAAACGGCTGACCTTACAGCGACCGAGGCTTGGGCCGAAACGTCATGAAGGGAGCCAAGAGCACCATGCCGGGAAAGAAAAACAAGACCAAGAAAAACATCAGCACCTTTTCCCAAGCACTGCCTGAAGTCCAGCGTTTGTCCACGTACAGCAGAGACAACAGAGGCAGCACCAGCAAATAGAGAACAGCCAAACCGGCATAAGTTAACCCAATCAACGATGTAGTAGAAGCCATGTCGAGTGCGCTCCGCAGCTAGACCTATGTCCAACAAATCTAACAGGATTGTAAAGGGATTTGTCAGCTTGGGGGAGTTCGTAACTCAGCCAACTGACCACAAACTGACTACAAGCTGGTGCTGATCGCCCCAACGGGGCAGGTGGCAACACACTGTTCGCACATGACACAGCGGTTGCGAGAGAACTCCAGCTTCCAGCTGGGAGCAGAAATCTTCAGGGCCTCGGTTGGGCAAACTCCCGTACACAATCCACAGTCCACGCACAAGTCTGGGTCGATTTGAATTTCCTTGGCCCGTTCAGTCACCTCAATGCCCAAAGACTGTACCCATTCCAATCCTGCTTCCACCTGGTCGATATCCCCTGACAGCTCCACCACCAAAGTGCCCACTTCGTTGGGGGCTACCCTGGCGCGCACGATATTGGCAGCCACATCGAAGTCTTTGGCCAACCGATAGGTGAGAGGCACATTCACCAAATGGCGGGGGAAAATGAGGGTGACTCGTTTGCGCACGGATCTTGCACGGATCTTGAGTGTTTTGAGTGCAGCAACTTCCTTCAGTATGGCAGGCTTGTGAGGTTCAGTTTGGCCGTGAATGCAGCTCACTTCCACCCTCCACAGGACACCCAAGGCGAACCCCACAGCGGTAGGGCGGGGCTTTGAACCCAGTTTTTCGGTGAGCTCAGCTTCTTGGGAAGATCACCAGAGGCAGCGCGTGAGACAACGGCGCCATTATCAGCGTGCCCCTCTCACCAAAAGCTATCTGTGGAAGCCGACCCAGAGCCTGCCACAATAGGATGGAGAGCGTCCCCGATCCCTATGAACCCATCTTTTGCTCAGCCCCGTCTCAACTCAGAGCAGTACCGCCAGATGCTGGTGCGGGATGGCGAACGTCGCTTCCGCGAGTGGCACACTGCCTTCCTCAAGTATCAACAGCAGTTTTTGCAGGAGATGAAGCAACTGCGTCTCCAGGGTTCTTTGCATCGCTGAATGGTTAATGCCCACCGTCCCCACCTTGCACCCGCTGCCAGTCTTTTCCAAGCCCGATCCCTCCCCAGGGCCTACGGCCCGCCAAGACGAAGGGCAAGAAACTTTGGAATTGTTGGAGTGGCCCCGCCTCTGTCAACACTTGGCCACCTTTGCGGCCACACCCTTGGGCCGTCGTGCCTGCCTAGAGCTGGATCCCTGGCAGAGCCGCGCCGATAGCGAAGCCTACCTCGATCAGACTGAGGAAGCGATCCGCCTCGATCGCACACAGGCCGGGGGACTTTCTATGGCAGGGATCCACAACTTGCTGCCGGCTTTGGAACGGGCCGAACGGGGGGGGATCCTGAGCGGGGAAGAGCTGGTGCAGATCGCTACAACTCTGGGGGCAGCCCGCCGCATCCGCCGCCTGATCGATGATCATGACCATCTGCCCCACCTGCAGGCCTGGGTGAGCAACCTGCGCACCTACCCGGAGCTGGAGCAGGAGATCTTCCGCTGCCTGGAGGAGCATGGTGAGGTGCGGGACAGCGCCAGCCCTACCCTTGCGGATCTGCGCCAGCAGCAGCGGCGGCAACGCAGCCAGATCCAAGAGCAGCTGCAACAATTGATGAGCCAGTATCCCCAGGCGCTGCAGGATACCCTGATTGGCCAGCGGCAGGGGCGGTTTGTCCTGATGGTGAAGGCCACCCATCGGGATCTCATCCGCGGCCTTGTGCACGACAGCTCTGCCAGTGGAGCCACCCTCTATGTGGAGCCCTACGCTGTGGTGGAACTGGGCAACCGCTGGCGAGAAACCCAAGCTCAGATTCAGGCGGAGGAAGAGCGGATCTTGGCCGCGCTCTCGGCTCAGGTGGCAGCCGTGGCCACCGATCTGGAGCATCTGCAGGGGGTGATGGTGGGGTTGGATGTGGCTCTGGCTCGGGGTCGCTACAGCCTCTGGCTGGAGGGCAATCGTCCCCAGTTTGTCTCGGCAGGATTGCGCCTGCGTCAGGCCAAGCACCCTCTGCTGCTCTGGCAGTCCCGCGCCGCCGCCCCTTCGGAGGGTCAAGGTTCTGCCGTTGTCCCTATCGACTTTACCCTCTCGGACTCGATTCGGGTCGTAGTCATCACCGGCCCCAACACCGGCGGCAAAACCGTTGCCTTGAAAACCCTAGGGCTGTTGGTGCTCATGGCCAAGGCGGGGATCTTCCTGCCGGCTCAAGATCCGCCCCAACTGCCTTGGTTCGACGGGGTTTACGCCGACATTGGGGACGAACAATCGCTGCAACAAAATCTCTCCACCTTTTCGGGGCACATCCGCCGCATCAGCCGCATGGTACAGGCCCTGCAGTCCACTCCAGAGCCGGCCCTTGTCCTGTTGGATGAGGTGGGGGCGGGCACGGATCCCACCGAAGGAGCTGCCCTGGCGGCTGGGCTGTTGGAGTACCTCTCGGAAAGGGCACTGCTCACCCTGGCTACCACCCACTACGGCGAGCTAAAGGCCCTGAAATACCAACATCCCGGCTTTGAAAATGCCTCAGTGGAGTTCGACGAGGTCACCCTGGCCCCCACCTATCGCCTCTTGTGGGGGATCCCAGGCCGCTCCAACGCCTTGGCCATTGCCCAACGGCTGCAGTTGGATCCAGAGATTCTGCGGCGGGCCCAGCGGCACCTGCAAGGGGAAAGCCAGGTGGATAGGGTCATTGCCGGCCTGGAAGCGCAGCGGGCTCAATTGGAAGAGCGGGCGGCCCAGGTGGGATCCCTGCATCGAGAGCTGGAGAGCCTATATCAACAAATGCAACAGCGTAGCCGCCAAATCGCCGAGCGAGAAGCCCGGCTGGAGCAGAAGCAAAACCAAGAACTACAAGCCCTGTTGGCTGCTGCCCGTCAGGAAGTGGCTGCCGCCATCCGCAAATTGCAGCAGGGAGAGGATCCCCAACGCATTACTGCCGAGCTGGCGCAAATCCAGCAGCGCTACTCTCCCCCACCGCCGCCTGTGGATATGGAGTTTGTGCCAGAGGTGGGAGATCGGGTGCGGCTGAGAGGCTTGGGTCAGACGGGGGAAGTGATCGCCATCGAAGGGGATGTGTATGTGGTGCGCAGCGGCATCCTCAAATTCACAGTGCCACGGGGGCAGTTGGATCCCATTGACGAACACCAGGCTAAGCAACGCCAACGCCCCAAAGCCCCACCTCCCTCCCCTGCAGCCACCGCTCCCCTGAACCTGCGCACCAGCCAGAACACCCTCGATCTGAGGGGGAAAACCGTTGCTGATGCTGAGGCCATTCTGGAACAGCACTTTGCCCAAGCTCCTCCCGGCCCGGTTTGGATCATCCACGGCCACGGCACAGGGCGCCTGAAAGCCGGCGTCCAGGCTTATCTCCAAAATCACCCGCGCGTTCAGCGTTTTTCAGCCGCTGATCCCGAAGACGGCGGTACTGGAGTGACTGTGGCTCATTTACAGTGAGGCTTGTACAGTGAGGCTTGCCAGTGCCAGAAGGGAGTAGGGGTGGTCGCGTTGGCATTCTCGAGTCGGAGACCGGACAAGTGCCGGGCAATGTCTCAAGCTTGACTGTGGAGCACTGCCGCTGCTGAGCTGACGGGCTGGGATCCCTTCTGTTGCCGCTGGCTTTGCCAGAGCCAGTAGCCCCGCACCAGTTGGCTATCCCCAATGAGCTTCAACATCACCGCCACCGTTGCACCTGTCCAACTGAGAGGCCCAAAGGCGGCGCCTGCTGCTGCCAACAGCGCCAACCCAGAAAGATTTAGCCCCAAGCCTTGCACCCACATCCACAAGACAGTCTCGCGCTCTGACATCTGTCAGCTCCTAGAGGAGCATGACTCTAGTCAATAATAAGCTCAACTATACTGAAAATAATGTATAATATGTTCAGTACGGATTACTACCAGTTGATCTTTCTGTTTACTTTCGAGTCTGCCAACATGGTAGCCAAAGCAAAGCAGAAAATTGGTAGTAAGACGACACGGAAACTGCGCTTTGGGTATTCTACTCAAAGCTTTGCGGGATACCGCCATTCTGGTTGGAAACAAACAGAATGCTATCGCTGCATAGTTGAACAGTGATGTTCAGCAGTGTTCAGCGTAAATGTATCAGAAATAGGATAGCCCTACTGTCCTGAATCTGAGCAGAGACGGGGATGGGGTTGAGCCTTGACACCGCTGCCCAAAGCTGCACACTTGGGGGGGCGGTACTCCCTAGGGATTGGCTGCTTCACCCAGCCACTCCTGCAATCGGGCCAGAGCCAGCCGCTTCTGGGCAGCGGAGCGTATCGTGCCCTCCGTGAGCCGATTGAAGCCATGCACCAACCCCTTGCCCCCCAAAGCCACCAGCGTTACCCGATGGGTTTGCCCTGGCTCAAAACGCACTGCGTTGCCGGAAGGGATGTTGAGGCGCATGCCAAAGCTGGCGGCGCGATTGAAAACCAGGGCTCGGTTCACCTCAAAAAAGTGAAAATGGGATCCCACCTGAATGGGCCGATCCCCTCGGTTGGTAACCTCCAGGGTCACGGTGGCCCGTCCGACGTTGGCTTGGATGGGATCCTCTGCCAGCAACAGTTCCCCTGGGATCAGGGCCGGCTCTGCGTTGGCAGCAGGGTTGGTTCTGGATTGGCGAGCCATGGGGACGACCTCCTGAAGTCTCTGGGTCTTTGGAGCATCTGGGGGATCCCTAGCGAATGGGGTGGTGTAGGGTAACCAGCTTGGTTCCGTCGGGGAAAGTAGCCTCCACTTGAATTTCCGGGATCATCTCTGGGATCCCGGGCATCACGTCCTCGCGGGTCAGCCACGTCAGCCCCTCGCTCATCAATTGGGCGACTGTTTTCCCCTCCCGCGCCCCTTCCAAGACTGCTGCGCTCAAGTAGGCCACCGCCTCAGGGTAATTGAGTTTGAGGCCCCGCTGCCGCCGATCCCGAGCCAACTGGGCAGCCAGGTAGATCAACAACTTGTCTTTCTCCTGGGGGGATAAGTACATGGGGCAACCTCAAAGATAAAAAAGGATACAAAGAGGACAGCAGCAGGCCCAGTTGGCCTAGAGTTGACCGAACTCATGCGCAGAAGTCCCCAGTCTTGGCGCAGCGGACTGTTGCTACGCAACAAGGTGGCTAGCCGTAGTTCATCTTCTACCACCTCTGGGCAAAAAAGGGGAGCCCAGGCTACAAGAGATTTCACTCTCTCCTGCACAAGCAGCAGTCTCAACCTCTTCCGACATCGGGTTTTGCAACTTCCTTCCTAGGCAACCCGCTATATAAAGAGTAACAATAGATGCATATAGATTAGAAGATGTAAAAGTCTGTCTGGATTCCTATCTCAGCTCTGAGTTGGTTTATCCTGGAGCAATTTACCGGCTCTGTATTAACAGTTTCCTTTGATAGGCGTTGACTGGGTTCTTTTGATCGGCTATGAAACTCGAACTGACTCCCCGCCAGCGGAAGATTCTCTGGGCGACGGTGCGCAGCTACATTGCGACGGCTGAACCTGTCGGTTCCAAAACCTTGGCCCAGTCCTATAACTTTGGGGTGAGCACGGCCACCATTCGTAACGACCTGGCCACCCTTGAGCAAGTGGGATTGCTGTTTCAACCCCACACCTCTGCGGGTCGGGTTCCCTCCGACTTTGGCTATCGGGTTTATGTCAACGATTTGTTGACCTCCGCCAACAGCGGTGGGATCCCTCACGATGCTCCTCAGCCGGATCCCCATCCCGCTCTGCAACAGTTGATGGATCAGCTTGGCCGTGAGCTGGGAGACGACCTAGACAGCCTCCTGCAAAGGGTAGCTCAGCTTTTGGCCCATCTGAGCGGTTGCATTGCTCTCATCACTCCTCCTCAGGGGCCGGTGGTAGCCATTCATCATGTGCAGTTGGTGTCGGTAGCGCCAGGGCGGGTGATGGTGTTGGTGGTAACCGACTCCTATCAAACCCATTCAGCTCTGGTCAGCCCCCCCGACTGGCCCAGCGACTCCCGAGAGGATTTGGAAGATGAATTGCAATTGCTCAGCAACTTTCTCACCCTGAAGCTGCGGGGCAAAACCTTTGCCGAGTTGCAGGATCTGAGCTGGCTGAAACTGGATGAAGAATTTCGTACCTACGGCCATTGGCTCCAGCAACTGCTGCGCTCGGTGGTGCAACGCTGTCTACAGCCCTCTCTGGGGCAGGTGTTCAGTGCCGGTATGGCCGAGTTGATGCGTCAGCCGGAGTTTTCCCAGGCCCGGCAGGTGCAGGCAGTGATGCAGTTGATCGAGGAGGGAGCCAAGCAACTTCAGGGGATGATTGGGCTCCATTTTGCCGATGGGGGTTTGCCCTCTCTGCCGAGCTCAACGGAGATGGATCAGGAGTCGGGACAGTCTGCCCGCAAGACCCCGGTGATCATCTACATTGGCAGCGAGAATCCACTGGAGTCTCTGCACCACTGCACGGTTATCGCCTCCACTTACCACCGTCGCTCGGCTCCTCTGGGCACCGTCACCTTGCTGGGGCCGACCCGAATGGCCTACGAACGCAGCATTGCTGCTGTGCAGGCGGTGGCCTCTCATCTGACCCGGGCTCTTGCCTAAGGGATCCCATAGCGGCAGGTAGGGTCTGGGTTGTACGTGAGCAATAGCAAGCTGTGGCCAGGCTCTCTCCTCTCCACCTGCGGGTACAGTGCGCCATTCGGCAGCAGCAACTTCTTCACCCTGGCCAGCGACTGCTGGTGGCTTTTTCGGGCGGGCAAGATTCTTTTTGCCTGCTCCAGATCTTGCGGGATTTGCAGCCTCGCTGGGGCTGGCAGATATTTGTTCTGCATTGTGATCACCGCTGGTCGGCAGATGAAACGGAGTGTGCCCGCTTTTTGCAGGGGTGGCTGCAGCAGCAGGGACTACCTCATGCTGTTGAGACTGCGGATCCCATCCGCCGAGATGAGGCAGGGGCCAGGGCTTGGCGCTACCAACAACTGGACAAATGGGCCCGCATCTGGGATTGCAGCGCCGTGGTGATGGGGCATACGGCCACGGATCGAGCAGAGACGTTTTTGTGGAACTTGTTGCGGGGAACAGGAGCCGCCGGGCTGAGCAGCCTGGATTGGCAGCGGCACCTAGACGACCGGGATCCCACCTCTGCCCAGGTGGTGCGACCCCTGCTGGGTCTATACCGTTGGGAAACCGAACAATTTTGCCAACAGCACCAATTGCCGGTCTGGCCGGATCGCAGCAACCAAGATCTGGCCCATGGCCGCAACCGTCTCCGCCTGGAGGTGATGCCTTACTTGAAACAGCACTTCAACCCGCAACTGGAAGCGGCCCTGAATCGGGCTGCCACACTGCTGCAAGCAGAACATGAGCTGGTGGTAGCTCAAGCAGCTCAGCTATGGCCACAGGTATATGAGCCCGCTTTGCCAGGGCTGCGACGGGATCCCTTGCGGGCTGCCCCCTTGGCTCTGCAGCGGCAGGTAATGTTCCAGTTTTTGTCCCTGGTGTTGCCCCACCACCCCACCTTTGAACAGGTAGAAGCCGGGATCCAGCTCTTAAAAGCAGACCGAGGCAGCCGTAGCCCCGATTATCCAGGTGGGCACTGGCTGGAAGTGAAAGGGGATCACTTGGTTTGTTTCCATTAATTTTTCCATTAATTCCACTTCCCCGAAGGGAAGCAACCACTCGATCCGTCATCTCTCCCCTCTCCACCTTCCAGTTTCCATTAATTCCACTTCCCCGAAGGGAAGCGACTGATTCATTAATAGTAAGTATCACCACTGATTGTGGCAATACTTGGATACGATTAGCATCTTATGGTAATAATACAGGCCCGAGTCCATTGGCTACAGCACCTGATATGACCACTGCATTTGTACCTACCCCATCACAATGGGCAACCAAGACAATAGATTTAAGCCCGTATGCTTCTCAAACCGCCGCCAGAATCAGATTCCAATTGCGAAGTGGATGGGGAAATGTTACTTATCTGGATGATATAAACATTAGTGCTGCAACCAATACACCACCAAGCGCTTCTTTTAATGTTTCATCAACTAACATCTGTGCAGGGCAAAGTATTACATTTACCAATACATCTACCAATGCTACTTCCTATAGCTGGTCCTTCCCCGGCGGAACTCCTTCAACAAGTACGGCTGCCAGTCCTACTGTAACATTTAATTCAGCGGGGACATATACTGTAACATTAACAGCTAGCAATTTAAACGGAACAAACACGGCAACAGCCAGTATTGTGGTGAATCCTTTGCCCACACCTACTATAAGTGGTGGCGGTACTATTTGTCAGGGAAGCTCTGTAAATCTTACTGCTTCTGGTGGTAATAGTTTTACTTGGAATACAGGTGCTAATACTGCTTCCATCAATGTAAGCCCTGCATCCACTACTACCTATACCGTTACAGCCACAGCTACTAACGGATGTACAGCAACTGCCACTGCATCGGTTACAGTACTTAACTGTTCTTCGCTGGATGAAGTGATGAATACCTCCAACTTTTTGGTGTATCCCAATCCGGCTACTGATATGATTACCATTGCTCTGCAATTGGCTTCTGCCGAACCGTTGAAAGGAGAACTGATGACAACACTGGGTCAGGTGTTGCAGCAATTTACCATTGCTCCATCTCAGCAGCAAATAACTTTGATCACAGACGGATTGTCTTCTGGAATTTATCTTCTTAGAATATCTGACGGAAAACAAGCGATAACACAACGCATCATGGTTGTAAAATAAATCAGAAAGCCCCGGTTACGGGGCTTTTTTGTTTGTGTTTTCTTACTAGGATTAAGCAATGATAGTCTTTGAAAATTCTTCGCAGAATGTGCGTATCTCATTTCGAACCATACGAAATGCATGCATAATTTCTTCTTCACTTCCGGTTGCTTTGTCAGGATCAGAAAAACTATGATGTATGCGAATGGAATTACCTGGTATGTACGGACAGTTTTCTCTGGCATGATCACATACCGTGATGATGTAATCAAAGGGTATGTTTAAGTATTCATTTACATGGTTGCTGGTATGATGACTGATATCAATTCCATCTTCCTTCATGATTTGTATGGCTCTCGGATTTACGCCATGTATCTCAATACCGGCACTGTAAATATGAGCTTTACCTTGTAACAGATTTTCTAAATAACCATGTACCATTTGACTACGGCAGCTATTACCTGTGCATAAAACCAAGATTTTTTTCATTTAATACCTCCAACTGTTAGCGATGGCTACCAACGATAACATGATGGGTACTTCTATGAGTACACCAACCACCGTGGCTAACGACGCACCTGAATTAAGACCAAAAAGTGATATGGCCACGGCAACTGCGAGTTCAAAAAAATTACTGGCACCAATCATCGCAGCCGGTGCACAAACCGGATGTGATAAACGGAGCAATTTTCCACCCAGCCAGGTTATAAAAAATATGAAGTAGGTTTGAATGGTCAGTGGTATGGCTATCAACAAAATGGTGTATGGATGATCCAGTATGTGTTCGCCCTGAAAGGCAAAGAGTAAAACCAGGGTTGAAAGCAATGCTAGTATGGAAACAGGACGAAGTGCCGGAAGAAATTTTTGTTCAAACCAATCCTTTCCTTTTCGTTGAGGCAATATCCGATTGGTCAGATAACCCGTAGTTAGCGGTATAACAACAAAAACAACCACCGAAGTAATCAGTACTTCATACGGTATCTGTATGTTGGTTACTCCCAGCAGCCATTTTACAATGGGTACAAATGCAACCGGCAGAATAAGATCGTTGACTGAAACTTGTATTAACGTATAATTGGCATCGCCTTTTACCAAATAACTCCACACAAACACCATGGCTGTGCAGGGTGCGGCACCCAGCAGAATGGCGCCTGCCAGGTACTGGTCTGCATCTTCCGGAGTGATCCAGGTAGCATACAGATTTTTAAAGAAAATCCATCCAAACAATGCCATGGTGAAAGGTTTGATCAGCCAGTTTACAGTAACTGTCAGCGCCAGCCCTTTCCAATTTTTTGAAACACCGCCTATCGATGAAAAATCAATCTGTACCATCATCGGGTAGATCATCATCCAAACCAACACCGCTACCGGAATGTTGATGGTATATATCTGCCAGCTTTCAAGCACCGAAACAGAATTCCCCAGTATTTTCCCAAGACCAATGCCTGCAGCAATGCATAGCGAGACCCAAACGGTAAGGTATTTTTCAAAAAACTTCATGGGTTGAAATTTAATTACAGCGTTTCCATTAATTCCACTTCCCCGAAGGGAAGCAACTCCCCCCCATTATAACCCTTGTCCAGAGCGGGATCCAGGGGCCTAGATCGACAGGGTCTCGTTTAAGGACTCCGTCCCGCTGGCGCGAATGGCTGCAATTTCCCCTTGTTTTTCTCCGCCGAGGGGCCTGAAACCCTTGCCCAGAGCGGGATCGACCGGGTCAACGGAAGAATCAGGGTTTGAGGTTTGTCGCCGACCCTGTCGCTAACCATGTTGGTGTAGAAATTAACATGGATCCTGGGGTCGCTGCCTGGATAGGTTGGGGGCTTGGGCCAGCCCTGGGCAATGGGGCTTGCTGGTGGCGTCCGTAGAACAGAGTCTATGAGAGAATCTCTCGGCCCAACCGCGGGAAAAGTGTCGAGCATGTTAAAAGTAGACGAAAATGAGATCTCGATAGGATGCCAGTTTGCCTATCGACTGTTGTCGCTATAGTGGCTGAACACCATGCTAGATCCCCTTTTGGAAGAGAAAATCCGTGAGCAAATCCGCACCCACAAGGTGCTCATCTACATGAAGGGCACCCCGGAAATGCCCCAATGTGGGTTTTCCTATGCCGCCGTTCGTGTGCTGGATAGTTTGGGCTTCCCCTACACGGCGATTAACGTACTCGAGGATCCTGAGATCCGCCAGGGGATTAAAGAGTTTTCCAACTGGCCTACTATCCCGCAGATTTATATTGATGGGGAGTTTGTGGGCGGTTGCGACATCATCCAAGAGATGCACGCCCGCAACGAGCTGCGTCCGCTGGTCGAGGCAGCCTTTGCCAAGGCCACGGCTCAATCTTAAGGGATCCCATCTCATCCAGAGGGGTTGCCATGCTTACCCCCGACTACCTTCGGCAGCACCTGATGGAGAAGCTGCAGGCTCTTCATGTGCAGGTGGAGGATGAGTCCCACCTGCACATCGGCCACGGGGGCGGGACAGGAGGGCACTACCGAGTTCAAGTAGTGTCGCCTTCGTTTGTCGGCAAAACGACCCTACAGCGACATCGCCTGGTGTATGCCGCTCTGGCAGAACACATGGGGCGGAGCATTCATGCTTTGGCCCTGCAAACTTACAGCCCTGAAGAGGTTTCTGCGCAAGGGATCCCTGAGGAGATCAGCTAGCATAGAGGGCAAAATCGCGGCCCCATCAGGGCAGAGGAGGGAGCATGGCAACTCTTTTGGCCACCTGGCTGATGTCAGCCTTGAGTGTAATGATCCTGGCTTGGCTTTTGCCCGGGATCCACGTCTCCGGGTTTGGCGGGGCTTTGGTGGCGGCTCTGGCCATTGGTCTGGTCAATGGTTTGGTTAGGCCGATTCTCCGGCTGATCACCCTGCCGATTACGGTTCTTACCCTGGGTTTGTTTTGGCTGATTTTGAACGGCATTTGTCTAGCCATTGCCGATAAGCTGGCCGGGAATGCTTTCAACATCGATAATTTCGGCTGGGCGTTTATCGGCGCAATTGTACTTTCCATCGTCAGCGGCTTGGTTCAGCAGGTTTTTGAGCAAGGTGCGCCGAACTGACTTCGTCCCCAGCCGTGAGAGGGCAGGGTTTGGTTCAAGATTGCAGGGGGTACGCTAGGGGAACGTCAACACTCAGCCCGACGATAACCAAAACCAACTTTAAGGGATCCCGATAAGCTTTACTCCATTGGCCCTGCCCGCTAAGTTTTTGCCGCAGAACCATAGGATTCTCCACAGATAGCCTGCACAAGATCTGCCAATGGCTAACATCAGCAGGATATTGCGAGCAGGCGTTTGATCTGTGGCTGCTTTATCTAAGCCTAGCAAATCGATAGGAAACCAGTAGGGGATCAAGTTGGTCGATCTGCAACTCAGGAGCTGGTCGGTATGAAGGCATTGCTGCTCTATCCGCGTTTTCCTCAATCATTCTGGTCTTACAATCGCACCATTGAGATGGTGGGGCTAAAAGCGCTAATGCCACCTCTTGGCTTGATCACCGTTGCTGCTCTGCTACCCCAACACTGGGAGATTCGCTTTGTGGATCGCAATGTCGCTGCTGAAACAGAAGCCGATTGGCACTGGTGCGATCTGGTGATCTTGTCGGCCATGCTGGTGCAAAAACAAGATTTCCACGCCCTGACTCGCAAGGCTGTACAACTGGGCAAAAAAGTAGCTGTCGGCGGGCCCTATCCAACTTCTGTGCCGCAAGACGCCCTGGAATCCGGGGCTCACTATTTGGTTTTGGACGAAGGGGAAGTGACCATACCGGCCTTTGTCAAGGCTCTAGAAGCTGGGCAAGAGTCGGGCATTTTTCGGGCCGCCGAAAAGCCGGACGTAACCCAAAGTCCTTTGCCGAGGTTTGATCTGCTGCGTATGGATCAATATTTCATGATGTCAGTCCAATTTTCGCGAGGTTGCCCCTTCAATTGCGAGTTTTGCGACATCATCTCTCTTTACGGACGCAAGCCAAGAACCAAAGAGCCAAGTCAAATGCTAGCTGAGCTACAGGCCCTCTATGACTTGGGCTGGCGGGGTTCGGTATTTGTAGTGGATGACAATTTTATCGGCAATCAGCGCAACGTCAAGCGATTTTTGCGAGAGCTGATCCCTTGGAGCCAGGAGCGCAATTACCCATTTACCTTTATGACAGAGGCTTCAGTCAACCTGGAGGAAGACGAAGAGCTGATGAGGTTGATGGTAGAAGCGGGGTTCTATGCTGTCTTTTTGGGCATTGAGACTCCAGACCAAGACAGCTTACAGATGACCCAAAAGCTCCAGAATACCCGCCACCCTTTGGTGGAGGCCTGTCGCAAGATCAACGATGCTGGACTGCTAATCTATGCTGGGTTTATTCTGGGCTTTGATGGAGAGCGGCCAGGAGCAGGGGAGCGCATTCAGGCTTTTGTCGAGCAAACCGGTATTCCTCAGCCAATGCTGGGCATTTTACAGGCTTTGCCAAACACGCAACTCTGGAATCGCTTGAAGAAGGAGGAACGTTTGCTGGAAGGGATCGGCGTTACTGAGTTCGGCGATCAAAATACGCTGATGAATTTCATTCCCACCCGTTCTCTATCGGAGATTGCCCGAGAGTATCTGGAAAGTTTTTGGAAACTGTATGATCCTGCGCGATATTTATCTCGCTGCCTGCAACAATGCCTGAATATCGGCATCAAAGATGGCCGGCGGCAAATGATGAAGCTGCCCCTCCGCAAAGGGATCCATCTGCTTCTACAACTCATCTGGCGGCAAGGGATCCTTCATCCCGAAATCCGCGCCCAATTTTGGCGGCAGCTATGGACGATTTGGCGACAGAAACCGAGCCTGCTGAACCTATATTTGGGCCTCTGCGCTGCAGGAGAACACTTTTGGGAATATCGGGAATTGGCCCGCGCCCGGCTTACCCAGCAACTGGGATACGATCCCTTGCTGGCCAGCTCATCTTGACAGTATTTCTGGGGGAATGGTCTATCGATAGAGGATGCCCGGATGGGGCCTATGCGGCGACGACAGTTGGGGGCGATGGTGCTGGGATCCCTGTGGGCTGTTTGGGGAGGCTCTCGGCAGGCCCAAACGTCCGGGCGCGGAGATTGGCTGGCCGTGGAGCTGTTCAGCCGCTGGAGTGCGGATCCCTTGGCCGAGTTGGAGCTGGTTGGCCCTTTTGTTTTAAATCAGCAGCCTTTTCCAACAGGTGCCTGGAAGTTACAGGTGCGCCGCCAAGAGCTCCTGCTGACCGGGCCGGGACAGCCTCGTCGCTACCAGGGATCCCTTTGGCTACAGGGGGGAGCTCTGCGCTCCCTCGCAGGGGAGGAGCGTCGCTATCGGGGCTGGGTACAGATTCGTCCCAAGGGTTTAGGTCGCCTGCATCTGGTGAATTGGGTGAAGTTGGAAGACTATCTGCTGGCTTTGGTGCCCAGCGAAATGCCCGCCGATTGGCCAGCTGCCGCCTTGCAGGCGCAAGCCATCTTGGCCCGTACCTTGGCCGTTCCCCATCTGTGCCCCGGCCCCAGAAGAGAATGGCCCTCTGCCCCGATAAGGCCATTGCAAGACTCCACCGCCCACCAGTTTTATGGTGGCCTGGCCTATGAAACGGCGGCGACCACTGCTGCGGTGCAGGCAACCCGAGGGCAGATCCTAACCCATGCCGGCCAGCCGATAGAGGTTCTGTTTCACTCCACCTGCGGCGGTCACACCAGTGCCAACCAGGATATTTTTGCCCCACCCGCCCGCCCCTACCTACAAGGGGTGATCTGTGACGGGTGTCGTGCCTCTCCTTTCTATGGCCCTCACAGCGTCCGGCTCAGCCGACGGGAGTTGGAGCAAGCCTTGGGCAACGGCGATCTGGAGATTGTGCAGTCGGATCCCTGGGGTCGCCCTGTGCGCATCCGCGTTGGATCCCAACTGTTGACTGGCCAAGAGTTTGTGCTGCGCCTTGGCCAAACCCTGGGTTGGGGGATCCTCCCCAGCAACCGCTTCACATGGGAACGTCTCCAGCCAAAGCCCGGCCAGCAGGAAGTGTACCTTTTCACCTATCGTGGGGCCGGCCATGGGGTGGGACTGTGTCAGTGGGGATCCCGCGGCTTGGCCGAGAAGGGCTACACGGCGCCGCAAATCCTCAATCACTACTTCCCCGGCACCCAGGTGATAACGTTGAGGTAAACTACCCGGCTCTGACCGCTAAAGCGGTACGGAGCGGGCTTTCAGTAGCCCTGAGCCTGCTCTGCTCTACCAGAGAACAAAACAGGCCCGAACCTCTAGGCTGGTTTACGGCAGCCCCCAAAAGCGCAATCACATTCGCACCATTCAAATCCGCATCTCCTTCCCATCCACAGTGCCCACACTTAAACTTCTTTCCACTGCGGTAGGACTTGCCCTGCTCAGGGTGGATGTGTAAGCACCGGTGACAGGTCTGCGACGTGTAGGCAGGCGGCACAAGAATCAGAGAAACCCCTGCAACCCTCGCCTTGTATTCCAGAAACTGACGTAGTTGGTAGAACGCCCAACTGTTGGCCCTGCGCCGCTCGGCTTTGCTGCGCGGCTGTTGATTGACTCTTTTCCGGATCCCTGTCAGGTCTTCCAGGGCAATAGCGCTGTTGGTAGCCTTTGCCCTAGAGACAATAGCTTTGGAGATGCGATGATTGACCCACGCCTGAAAGCGCCTCTCCTTGCCAGACAGCCGTTGCAACAGTTCTCTGCATCTGCGCCGCGAACTGCGTGTGCCCTTACTGGCTTTGCGTTGGAGTACCGCCCTCAGCTTGGAGTAGTGGTCTCGGATTCGGTTCAACTGCTGTCCATTCCAGTTATCACCCTCTGACGTATGAGCAATATCCGTCCTCCCCAAGTCCACCCCCAGCACTCTGCCCGTGCGTTGCGGTGGGGATGGCTCCGCTTCCACACAGATTTGAATAGAGTAGGAGCCGTCTTTACGCTTGACCAGAGTGGCAGATTTGGGATTGGAGCCCGCCAGCCGTTCTCTCTGGTAGCGGCCAATCGCCAGCTCAAAGCGCTCCCGACCCTCCACTGTGGTCAGCGACACCGACCAGTCTTTCTCGCGGAACGAAAAGATACGAGCGTCGTAGGTAGCGAAGCCACCCTTGAACGCTTTGACGGGGCGGTTTTTCTGTTGGGCAACTTTACGGGCGCCGGCCAGCCGTCTGCAGACCTGCTGGTCGCGTAAGCGGGACGTAGTCCTTGCCAAGTTACTGGACAAGCCGAACCGGGCACGGATTTCGCGGTAGCACAGAGACTGGAGCTTAACGGCGTTGGCGACTTTCTCCGGCGTGTTCTGGTTGACCCAGTTCAAGGCTTGGCCAAAAGCCTCCAAAGTCGCGTCCAATTTGGCGGCTTGCGACTGGGACGCCTTGAGCTTGCAGGATACGGTCAGGACTTGGGTCATGGTTCTATCATAACTTCCGCATTCCTCCCGACACTGACCCTACGGGTACAGTGCGGGGCTCCTGCGATTTCTAGCTGAAGGCTGTTGGCCCCGACTCCAACTCTCATTTACTCCCGTGTCCCTTGCACACCCCCATCGTCGCCATCCTGCCTACTGCTACTGCAGTGAGCTGGAACACGCCCAGATTCCCAAGCGCCAGCAGCAGGATCCCTTGCCGTTTGCAGAAGCAATGGGTTGCATTGCCAATCAGGAAGCCGCCGTGGCCGCTGCTTGCGGCCCTTGAAGCAGTTGTGTCGTCAGCAAAACTGTTACATGGCTAACCCCTAAGCCACCCTGAGCAGGCGACCTTGGGCTGTGGCAGAAAAGCTGACTTCAGGCGCGAGCTTTGGGCGTGATCCTCACAATAGTGGGACGGGATCCCACCTGGGCTGACCCATTCGCTTGCGGCTCTTTGGCCATCCCGCCGCCGGTGGAAGTTGTTTGTGCTTTACGCCGCTTCTGCGGCACAGCATCTCCAGCCGGCTGGGCTGTAGGGCTGCTGGAGGCAGTTTTGGCTTGGGTTTTACTGACCGAGGAGCCCGCTTTGCCGGTCGAGCGGCTTTTCCCCTCGACCTCTGCAGAAGAGCCTTCCTTTTCGGCCAGCACCTGCAGGGCCATTTCCAGGGTAACCGCTTCGGCAGGGATCCCTTTGGGCAAAGAGGCATTGACCTTGCCATGTTTGACATACAGCCCGTAGGGGCCGTCGTGCAGATTGACCGGCTCACCATCCTCAGGATGGGATCCCAGCTCCCGCAGCGGCTTGGCCGAGGCGCGCCCACGGCTTTTCTTGGGCTGGGCCAGCAGCTCCAGCGCCCGCTCCAGGCTGATGGTCAGCACATCCTCCTCGGCGGGCAGAGAGCGGAAATCGCCATCACAGACTACGTAGGGGCCGAAGCGGCCAATACCGGCCTGCACCTTTTTCCCCGATTCCGGGTGTTCCCCCAAGGTGCGAGGCAAGCTCAGCAACCCCAAGGCAATCTCTGGCGTGACCTGATCCGGTTTCAACCCTTTGGGCAGGGAGGTGCGCTTGGGTTTTTTGTTGTCCTCAGAAACTTCTCCCAATTGCACATAGGGGCCGTAGGGGCCCTGCGGGATCACATAGATTGGCTCCTGGGTTTCCGGGTGAAAGGCAATGGGCTTGGGGCCTTCTTGCTTCCGCTGGATTAGCTCCGCAATGTGTTCTGGGCTCAGATCGGCGGGGGGAATATCCTCCGGCAAGTTGGCGCGCACCTCTCCAGACTCAGTTTCAACTGCTACATAGGGGCCATAGGGGCCAATGCCGATCTTGACAGGCAGGTTCTCCAGATGGATGGAGCGGGCCAGGCCGGAATCAATTTCCAGCTCGCGCGCCTTCACCTGTCCCTCGAGACCCTGCTCGCCCAAGAAGAAATGGCGCAGATAGGGCAGCCACTCCGCCTGTCCAGAAGCAATGTCGTCCAGCGTTTGCTCCATCTCGGCAGTGAAGCGGGTATTCACCAGGTTGGGAAAGTATTTTTCCAGCAGCTCGGTGACTGCAAAAGCTGTGTAGGTGGGCACGAGGGCACTTCCCATCGGCCTGACGTAGCCACGGCTCATGATCGTATTCAAGATGGTGGCGTAGGTGCTGGGGCGGCCAATGCCCTCACTTTCCAACACCTTGACCAAGGAGGCTTCCGTATATCGGGCTGGAGGCTGGGTTTCGTGGGCAACGGGTTCCAGCTTCTGGCAGCGGAGGGGATCCCCCTGCCGCAACAGAGGCAGATGCACCTCCCGATCTTCCAAAGCCGCCTCTGGGTCGTCGGATCCCTCCACATAGGCGCGGAAAAAGCCGGGAAAATCGATGCGCTTGCCGCTGGCCCGGAACACCGCATCGTCTACGGCGATGAGTACGATGGTGTGGGTCTGCCGCGCCTCAGCCATTTGGCTGGCGACGGTGCGCTTCCAGATCAGGTCGTAGAGGGCCAGCTCTTGGCCGGACAGAGGAGTTTGGCTGGGCAGACGAAACTCCGATCCGGCAGGACGAATGGCCTCGTGGGCTTCTTGCGCCCCTTTGGTTTTGGTGGTGTACTGACGGGGTTCGGGGCTGAGATATTCTCTGCCGTACATCGACTCCACGCAGGCGCGGGCAGCGCGGATGGCCTGCTCCGACAGGTGGACCGAATCGGTGCGCATGTAGGTGATGTAGCCCTCTTCGTAGAGCTTTTGGGCAATGCGCATCGTCTGCTGGGCCGACAGGTGCAGCTTGCGGTTGGCCTCCTGCTGCAGGGTGGAGGTGGTAAAGGGAGGGGCAGGTTTGCGGGTGGAGGGGCGCTCTTCCACAGAGCTGACGATCCAGGCTTTTCCCAGCAAGCAATCCCGCAGGGCCTCGGCCTGGGCCTGATCCAACAACACCACATCCCGCCCGGCAATGAGCTGGCCGGTGCTGGGATCGAAGTCTTGCCCATTGGCCAGGCGTTTGCCACCCAAGCTCACCAGCTCTGCTGGAAAGACAGCCTGCTGGCCGGCGACGGTCGTTTTGGGCTGCAGCTCCGCTTTGAGATCCCAGTAGGAGGCTTTTCTGAAGGCCCGCCGCTCCCGCTCTCGATCCACCAAAAGCTTGACCGCCACCGACTGCACCCGCCCTGCCGAGAGTTTGGGGGCAATTTTTTTCCACAGCAGCGGCGACAGGGTATAGCCCACCAGGCGATCCAAGATGCGGCGGGTCTCCTGGGCACGCACCAGTTGTTCATCCACCTCACGGCAGTTTTGCAGCGCCTCCTGAATGGCCTCGCGGGTGATCTCGTGGAACACCATGCGGCGGGTGGGCACTTTGGGTTGCAGCACCTGTTGCAAGTGCCAGCTAATGCTTTCCCCTTCGCGATCCTCGTCGGTGGCCAGGATCAGCTCGTCGGCTTTCTTGAGGGCCTCTTTCAGCTCCTTGACCACCTTTCTTTTGTCTTTGGGGATGACGTAGAGGGGCTCGAAGTCGGCGTGGACATTGACCCCCAGGCGGCTCCACTCTTCTCCTTTCAATTCTTCTGGAATTTCAGATGCCGAATCGGGGAGATCCCGCACATGTCCCATCGAGGCCTGAACTTCGTACCCTGCGGGCAAGAATCCACGGATGGTACGGGCTTTGGTGGGAGATTCGACAATAACCAGCTTAGACATGATGATGTTGGCAGTAATCAGCTTGGGTTGTCGCGCTTCCCGCTTCGGGGATCCGGCAGGCCAGCGTACACCGCAAGAGGTGCTCTGAGATAGACAGCCTACTTTTCTGGAGCGTAGCAAGTCTGTCTGCGCTTGACCAGCCGTCAGCGGCGATTGATCTGAGCGGTCTGCCCCCATCTGGCTGCTTTACAGGACGATGAAACTGCACCATTTTTCCATTCGCACCGCCGATATCTTCCGCTCCATCGCCTTTTACGAGGGGTTGGGCTTTGCGGTAGAAGAACGTTTTACTGCTGGGATCACGTTGGCCTGCTGGATGCGTGGTCCCTGGGGGCGCTTAGAGCTGATGCAGGTGCCGGAGCCCCGGCCTGCCCCGGATCCCTTTGGGGATCCCCACTATGTGGGCTACTACCATCCCGCTTTGGAGATCGAGCCTGCATGGGAATCCTTGGCCGCTTATTTGGAGCATCTGCAGGCGCAAGTGCCGTTCACCCTGCTGCTCCCGCCCCAGCAGCAGCAAATCGGCAATCAAATCTACGAGGTGGCCTTCATTGCCGATCCCGATGGCCTACCCATCGAGTTGCTCCGCCTACAGGGATCCCCAAAATCCGAACGGGGTTAGCAGTCTGCATTCGGCAAGGGGAGTGGTTGAGGCTTTCACCCAGAGAAGTGGCGCCGACGTTTGCTGAGCTGCCGATCCTTCTGTTGGACTTGCCATTGGGTGGAATCCAAAATTATGGTTGTTTCAGGTTAAGATGGGGAACCTGAGCTACTGAGAAAAGCCTTCTGGCCCCCTATATTGCTTCGCAACGCTGACGCGACGACGCGACCAACGGTTTAGGTGTGGGCAAAGTGTCCTAGTTTGAATCGAAATGACTGTAAGTCTAAGGCTAAGCTGTTGATATCCCCCCTGCCCGAAGGAAAGGGATTCTGGTTCCTGGTTCTGCGATAGCACTAAAACCTATTTAGTTTAGGTTGGATCCAGTCGCGAGACTGTCGGGTTTTTATAGCGCTCCGCGCCGCCGTAGGCGAGAGCAGTTGACTACCCTGCCCCTGCTAACAAACACATATAACTATAACAAACGTATAAAGTAGTACAAAGCTGCCCTGGAAGGGCGGGGCTTTAAACCCAGTTTTCTTGGTAAAGCCTGTGGGGAACTAGAGAGGATTTGTTGGTTGTAGACCGAATTGGCAATGAAAACTCAGCTTCCGGTTACCCTCTTGACGGGCTTTTTGGGCAGTGGTAAGACTACCCTACTCAAGCGCATCTTGGAGGAGGAGCATGGGTTGCGCATTGGAGTGATCCTCAACGAGTTTGGCGAAATTTCCATCGATGGAGAGCTGATCAATCTGCCCGAAGAGGGGCTGATGCAGCTCAGCAATGGTTGCCTTTGTTGCACGGTGCGAGAAGATTTTGAACAGGCAGCCCGAGAGCTGCTGCAGCGTGCCCAGGCGTTGGATTACCTGGTGGTGGAAACCAGTGGGGTAGCGGATCCCAGGCAGGTGACGGAGCTATTTGTGCAGAGGACTTTTCATGAGGAGTTGCGCCTGGATGGCGTGGTGACGTTGGTGGATGGGGCCGAATACTGGCAGAATTTCCGGCGCTCGCAAACTGCTGCCCACCAGATCAGCAGTGCCGACATTGTGTTGCTCAACAAGGTGGACTTAATCGGCGAAGCCGAACGAGAGCGGATCCTTCTGGATCTGCGCCGCTACAACCCCGATGCCCCTTGCCTGCTCACCACCCATGCCCAGGTGCCCTTGGCCCGCATCTTGGATGTGCATGCCTTTCGTCCGGAATTGTGGGATCCCAGGCTCCCCGATTCGGGGACTGAGGCCCACCCCAGCCATCACCTGGAGGAGGACGGGATCCAATCGGTGAGCTTTCAACTGCAGCAGCCGCTGGATTTGGGGGCCTTTCGCGATTGGCTACAAGACTTGTCCGAGACCGTTTTTCGCGCCAAGGGGGTGCTGTCGGTTCTGGATGAGCCGCAGCGGGTTATCTTCCATCAAGTGGGCCAGCGGCAAACCCTTTTTCTGGAACGGGACTGGGATCCCGATGAGCCCCGCCTGTCCAAAATTGTGTTGATCGGCAAGGGGCTGGAGCGGGAGCAGCTAGCTGCCGGCCTCAGCCGGGTGTGTGGGGCAACCGCCGCTGGCTAGAGATCCTCTTCACCACTGCCTATTTCTTTCAATTTCTAGATTGGGTGACCTGGGATGGCTCGCAGCAAACTTTCAGAGCAAGAACAACAGCAAATTGTTAGCGCCTACCGCGGCTCAGCAGCGACCGCCGTCGAATTGGCGGAGCAATTTCAGGTGAGCATCACCACCATCACCCGCGTGTTGAAGGAAAATATCGCTGCCGATGAGTATCAGCGGTTGATCCATCTCAAACGCTCGGCTGCCCGCCGCAAAGACATGGGGGAAAAAGCTGTTGTTGGCGGGATCCCAGCCCCAGAGCAGCAGATCTTGCCGCTGGAACCGGAGTTGCCTTTTTCATCTCCCTCGCTGCAGCCGAACGCAAACGACGAAGGCGAGGATAACACCGCTGGAACAGAGTCTCTGCCAAAACTGCCCCCAGAAGAACTGCAGTTGGCGGCTGAGCTTCAGGAAGATGTGGAGGATGTCGGGGAAGAGGATGAGGAAGAGACCGAAGAAGACCGTGACCTTGAAGACGAGGACGAAGATGAGGACGACCCTGACTATCTCCTAGAAGATGAAGACCTAGAAGATGAAGATGGGCCAGAAGAGGATCCCCTCACCGATCCCAGCTATCAAATTCAGGTATTACCCCTGGAAGAGCTCACCCTACCGGAAACCTGCTATGTCGTTGTTGACCGCTACCAAGAACTGACCACCCGCCCTCTCAAAGAATTCTTTGGCTCGGGATCCCTGCCCATCGAAGGGATCGACAACGCCAATACGCTGCCCATTTTCGACAACCACAAGGTGGCCCGTCGCTTTTCCGAAATGAGCCGTCGGGGCAGCAACACCTACCCGCCCTACCGGGTGATCCAGTTTCCCGGCTACATCCTGGAGATTGTGCGCACCCAACTGCAAAAGAAAGGCATCACCCATCTGCTCATGGATGGGCAGATCTACAGTCTTTGACCAGCTCCTCAAGCTCAGGAGCGGGGGATTCCCGTTACTGGCGCAGGTTTGCAGCCCTGCGTGAGCGCCGTCGGCCTACTTCGCCACAGCAGCAGTACCCGTCTCCCTAGGAGCCTGGGCTGCCCCGCTCCCACGAGCCACCCACGCCAACGGAGCTGAAGGCTCCTAACCTCAGTCTCATCGCAGGCAGAGATGGCGCCAAGCTTGCCCTCATTCCACAGCCGTCGCCGCGTATTCCAGCTCCTCTTCCACCACTTCCGGTGGAGCCTCTGCCGCTTGTCCTTGCTTAGCGGCCAGCAGTTGCTCACGGTACTTGGCTGCCATTTCCTCAGCCTTCTCGTAAACCAGCTTGGGATCCCGAATCATGTCGCCGGGATTGGGCTCCAGTTGCTTGGTGGACAGCGAGATCCGCCCCCGCTCCGCATCTAGATCGATGATCATCACCTTCACTTCGTCGTTGACGTTGAAAACGCTGTGGGGCGTGTCAACATGATCGTGGGAGATCTCGGAAATGTGCAGCAGGCCGGAGACGCCGCCAATATCGATAAAGGCACCATAGGGCTTGATGCCCCGCACCGTGCCGACCACCACCTCGCCCACTTCCAGCTTGTTCATCTTCCGCTCCACCAAGGCGCGGCGATGGCTCAACACCAAGCGGTTGCGGTCTTCGTCCACCTCTAAAAACTTCAGGGGCAGCTCTTCGCCCACCAGCTCTTCTTTTGGCTTGCGGGTGCTGATGTGGGATCCGGGGATAAAGCCCCGCAGCCCCTCAATCCGCACCAGGGCTCCACCTCGGTTGGTAGCAAAAATGGTTGAGCGAACGGTGGCATCTTCTTTCTGGAGCTGCCGTACCCGTTCCCAGGCCCGCATGTACTCGATGCGGCGGATGGAGAGGGTCAGCTGTCCCTCTTCGTTTTCTTCGGTGAGGATAAAAAACTCGCGGGTTTCTCCCGGCTGCAGCATCTCGTGCGGGTCTTCCAGGCGGCTAATCGACATCTCCTGGAGCGGCAGAAAGGCAGCCGTTTTGGCCCCAATATCGATCAAAGCACCGCGTGGCTCCACCGAGAATACTGTACCCGCCACAATTTCGCCAGGGCTGAAGTGATAGTCGTACTTATCCAGAAGGGCGGCAAAGTCTTCAGTGGTAAAACCTACATCGGCAGCAGTGAATCGACTCATAGGGGTGCAGTAACTGATCAGTTGCGCGGGATAAAGGGTAGAAGGCCAGTTGAGTTTAGCAGAATCCCAGATGAGAGTGCATTCACTCTCCCACTTTCCCACCTGTGGGGGATGTGGCTGGGAAATACCATCGTAGCTTAGAGGAGCGTCTTTTGTGGCAAGTTTTCCGGGGATCTTGCCAAGCTGGAAGATAGAAGATTTGGGAGAAGAGCAATTGCACTTTATCGACCAAGCCGAAATTGAAGTGCAAGGGGGGAATGGCGGAGATGGCATCGTTGCCTTCCGCCGTGAAAAGTATGTGCCGGCTGGGGGGCCATCCGGCGGCAATGGCGGGCGGGGCGGCTCGGTGATCTTGGTGGCCGATCCCGGCCTGCAAACTCTGTTGGATTTTCGCTTTCAACCGGTGATCAAGGCGGAACACGGGGCCAAAGGGGGGCCCAACCATCGCAGCGGGGCCAGTGGTGCGGATCGGCTGGTGCGGGTGCCCTGCGGTACTGTGGTGTTCAATGCGGAGACTGGGGAATTGTTGGGCGATCTGGTGGGCAAGGGGGATCAATTGCTGGTAGCCCGTGGGGGCAAAGGCGGCTTAGGCAATGCCCATTTTTTGAGCAACCACAATCGCGCCCCCCGCCAATTTACCAAGGGCGAAGCGGGAGAACGGGTGCGCCTGCGCCTGGAGCTGAAGTTGATTGCCGAGGTGGGCATTGTCGGCCTGCCCAATGCGGGCAAGTCCACTCTGATTTCGGTGGTCTCCTCTGCCCGGCCCAAGATTGCTGACTACCCCTTCACCACGTTGCAGCCCAATTTGGGGGTGGTGCCCCATCCATCGGGAGATGGGGTGGTGTTTGCCGATATCCCGGGGCTGATCGAGGGGGCGCACTTGGGGGTGGGGCTGGGCCATGAGTTTTTGCGCCATGTGGAGCGTACCAGGGTACTGATTCATTTGGTGGATGGCACGGCGGCAGATCCCGTCAAGGATTACCAGATCATTCAGCAGGAGCTGCGCGCCTACGGCCACGGGTTAATCGATAAGCCACAAATCCTGGTTTTGAACAAGATCGATGTTCTGGATCCCCAGCAGGTTGCCGAGCGCACCCAGAGGCTGTCTGCCGCTGCCGGCACTTCCGTAGTGGCCATTTCTGCAATTGCCAAGCAGGGGCTGGATGCCCTCTTGCAGCGGGTGTGGCAGTGCCTGGGTCGGGGATCCCAACAGTCTGCGGAGTTGGATCTTGTGGGGGCAAAATCCATCCAGTCCTAGGGCAGAAGAATCTTAGAATGGGAAAGCCCCTGCCTTCCCAGAACCCAGAGACGAGTGGCTATGTATATCTCGGCGGAGGATCTGCCACCGGATTTGCGTCAGATTATGTTGGCTGTTGAACAGGCGGCTCAGGCGAGGGCGGGAGCGTGTGTGGAGCTGCTGATGCTCCTGCGGCTGCTGGAGGAGTTGCACCGCGCGATCCTGGAAGGTGCCTTTCGGGAGTCTTTGCCCAATACCCGTCAAGCTCTGTATCGGGTGCTTCAAGATTTGGAAGAAGCGGGCGACTGGCCCTATCTGCCCCGTCTGCACATCCAAGCCCTGATGCAACAACTGAAGGACTGGCCCGAATCTCAGGGATCCCCGCCCGCGTCGGTGCCACCGACCCCCCGCCCTCTTGTGGAAAACCCTTTGGGGGGGAGCTGCTCCGAGTCTTGACCTCTTTCCACCTGCCCGATGGCCGAGTACTTTAAGCTGCATCCTCAACAGCCCCAGACCCGTTCCATCCGGCGGATCGCAGCGGCTTTGCGGGAGGGGGCGGTGATGCTCTACCCCACCGATACGGTTTACGCCATTGGCTGCGACGCGACCCATAAACAAGCAGTGGAGCGGGTACGCCGCATCAAGCAGCTCTCCAACGACAAGCCTCTTACCTTTTTGTGCCCTTCTCTCTCACGCATTGCCCACTATGCCCAGGTAACCGATTCAGCCTATCGACTGATGCGGCGGCTGATCCCCGGCCCGTTTACGTTTCTGTTGCCAGCAACCAAGCTGGTGCCCAAGTTGGTGATGGATCCCAAGCGGAAAACCACCGGCATCCGGGTGCCCGATTCTGCCATTTGTCAGGCTTTGCTGGAAGAGTTGGGCAATCCAATTGTCTCGACCTCTGCCAAGCTGGGGGGGGATCCCGTCGGATCCCTGGGCTTAAGTTTTGGGCAAACCTGGGAATGGGAGAGCGATCCCTGGGATGAGGGTGGGATCTTTGCGGCTGAGGAAATGCGGCAGTTGGAAAAACAGGTGGATCTGGTGCTGGATGACGATGCCCCCCGCCGGGCCAAGGTCTCTACGGTAATCGATTTGACCGGATCCGAGCCGCTGGTGGTGCGGGCCGGGCTAGGGTATGAGCAGGTGGCAGATCTGAACCTGAAACTGGTGGGAGAAGACGGTTAAGGGCAGAGGGATCCCGCGTTCTCTAAAATAGGGTCAGTGCCTTCGGAGTGTGCCCATGTCTGAGGCCCTGGCTCAGCAAAAATCCGCTCTGCTGCACCTACTGGAGGCGACCGACCGGGGCCGGAAAGTTTCCCCTGACCAAAAAGCCCAGATTTTGTCTCAAATTGCCGTCCTAGAAGCGCTCAACCCCACCCCCAAGCCAACATCGGCTCCTGAAGGGTTGGAGGGGAACTGGCTCACCCTATTTACCACGAGCACAGCTCTGCTGCGGCTGGCACAGTTGCCTTTTTTGACCACCGGCGAGATCTACCAGTGTATTCGGGCCAAGGCTGGACGGGTCTTCAACGTGGCGGAGATCCAGGGATCCGGCTGGCTGGGGGCTTGGGTGCCACGGGGAATCTTGGCGGTATCGGCACGCTTTTACCCCGAATCGGAGCGTCGGGTGAGGGTGATTTTCGAGCGATTGGTGTTCGGATCCCAAGCTTTGATGAGCTACGAGATCGAGAGTTTTCTCTATTTGCTCGAGCGGGCTCCGGAGCGGATCCCGGCTATTCAAATCGATATCCGCCGCCGCGAGCCAACGGGCTGGCTGGATATCACCTATTTAGATGAAGATTTGCGGATGGGCCGGGGCAGCGAGGGGAGTGTATTTGTCCTGAAACGGGTGAGTTGAGACTTCGGCTAGCCGGAGGGCTTAGAGGGTTCCGTTTCGGCTATTTTGTGAGATAGGTTTTGGGTTAGGGTGAAGCCTATTTCCTGGAGAACTTGCAAGGCGCGGTAGGACTCCCGCAAAGCTTGCAGCTCTTGCTGAGTTTGCTCCAGTTGCCGGGCTTTTTGCTCCTGTAAGAAGCGCAGCCTTTGATTTTCGGACGCCGTGCGACGCAGAACGTGCTTGAGTTTCTGCTTCTGCTGCTGAAGCCGAGTCCGCCTCACCTCCAACTGCTGCAGTTGGATTTCTTGGAGTTCCAGTTCTATTTTCAGAGTGGCGACCTGCATCTGGAGTTGGCGAAGTTTTTGGTTGAGCTCTGGCTCTGGTGTGGGTTTTGCCGACTCAGGGCTTGGGGAAGAAGGTGATGACAATTCTTGTAGGGGCTGCAACTGTTGGGCCTTGGCCTGCGAAGCTTGATCCTGGTGCTGCTCGCCCTGCAGTCTTACTTGAGTGTGTTCGCTTACTTCGGTTTCAGTTTCCGTCTGCTGCTCAGCTTGATCAAGAATTTGTCGATCGCGGATCTGGGTTTGAGGATCCTCGTCAACCGACTGCAAAGGGAGAGAATCCTCCTCGGGTTGCCGAGGGTTGCCGCCATAATCGGCGGGATCAAAGGGAGACAGAGCCGCTACCAGCGAGGCCCGAAAATCAGTCCAGGAGCCCGACTGCAGACCCATCTGAACCACCTGCCAAACCCCATAGGCAGACCCAATTCCAGCCAGGATCCCAGGGATCCCGGCCAGGGAGAGGGAAACCTTGGGCAGGGTGGGCAGGATCTGATCCAGCAGCCCCACCACCAGGGCGAAAACAAAGATCCCGCTCCCCGCGGCAGCGGCACCTGAAACCCAAGAGGAGCGGGAGAGCATCATCGTTTTTTCGTCATCACAACCGCTAGAGCGGGAAAACCAGGTTCAAAAATTGCCTGTCTGCACTCAGTTTATCCCGCCAGCAGCCTCTGTTTCCCTCTTAGGGCACCTGCCATGCCCGTTGGTGGTAGCCCTCTAATTGGGCCCAGGGATCCCCAGCCGCTGCGTGGGTGTGGCCGTGGTCGTGGTGAGGGTGGGAATGAGGATGGTGATGGGATCCGTGCCCGTGATGGTGGTCATGAGGCTCGTGAGGGTGGTGATGGCTGGATCCAGCTCCAACCTCTGCGCTCACGGCCAGGCGAAACTTGCACAGGTGGCAGTTCATCGAGGTTTGGCCCTGCAGGGCTTCCTGCTCCAGTTGCTGCAGGCTGTGCAGCACCGTATCCACAAGGCCCAATTCCGGCAGCATCAGCCAGTCGATTTCCGACTGTCGTTGTCGTTGTTGTTCCACTGCCGCCTCGATTTTTTTCACCAACACCCCCGTAAACAGAAAGTAGGGCAGCACGATCACCCGACGCGGCTGCCAGGACGAGGCCCGCTCCAACCCCACAGGCAGGCGGGGATGGGTAATGCCGATAAAGCAGGTCTCCACAGCGGCAAACCCGGATCCTTCCCAAAGCAGCCGAGCCAGTTTACAGGCTTCGGCATTGGCCTCAGGATCGCTGGAGCCGCGACCCACAAATAGGAGCACGGTTTCTGCCTCTGGGATCCGCCGCGGTTGGGCAGCTATCAGAGCAGCCAATCGGTCTCGCAGCAGTTGCAGGATCTCGATGCGGATCCCCAGCGGCCCACCGTAACGAATGCGCAACTGGGGATAGAGGGCCTGCAGGCGATCCAGTTCCATCGTCACATCGAACTTGTTGTGGCGGGCCCCAAACAGCAACAGCGGCAGGGCCACGATCTCCTGCCACCCTTGGGCCAAGCACTGCTCTACCCCCTGGGCAATGGTTGGCTGGGTCAGCTCCAGAAAGCAAGGGATCACCGGTCGATGGGGAGTGAGGGATTGGTAAGCCTGGGCTAGCTCCAGAAAGGCTTGCTGCCCTTGGGGGTCGCGGGATCCGTGGCCGATGAGCAACAGGGGCAGGGGGACAACAGGAGACTGCCCAACCGCAAGCGGAGGGGAAACACTGAGGGTATTCAACACAAAAAACTCCGTTCCTTGTGAATCGCAAGGGGTACAGGACAACGGCAGGTGGGTGTTCTGGCTGAGGGAGGGATCCCATCACAGTTGCGTCACAGTGGCGGACTTGCACCGCGCTTTCCCCAGTCTGCCTGAGCTTTTTAGGTTAGCTTGCCTCTTGCCATTCACCAAGCTCCCGGGGGGGATGTTCTTGTCTGCCAGAAGATAGCCCTGAGGCATGAGCGGTACGGCAGACTCATGCTCAAAGGGCAGCAAAACTGTTGCCGCGCTAATCCCCCTTGCCCCTGGGAGAGGGCCTAACGCCGGCCCGCTGGTCTGGGGGGCTGAAAGTGTCGCAGGCGCAGGGCATTGGCGACCACCGAAATGGAACTCAGGGCCATGGCTGCCCCCGCCAGCATAGGGTTGAGCAACCAGCCTGTAAAGGGATAGAGCGCCCCAGCGGCAATCGGGATCCCCAGCGTATTGTAGATAAAGGCGAAGAAGAGGTTCTGGCGGATGTTGTTGAGGGTGGCCCGGCTGAGTTGAATGGCTGTGGCGACTCCCCGCAGATCCCCCGACATGAGGGTAATATCGCTGGCGGCCATCGCCACATCCGTACCCGTACCGATGGCGATCCCCACATCGGCTTCTGCCAGAGCCGGAGCATCGTTAATGCCATCTCCCACCATCGCCACCCGGTGTCGAGGTTGTCTGAAGCTGCGAATGTAAGCGGCCTTCTGATCCGGACGGACTTGGGCAATTACCCGCTGAATGCCTGCTTGCCGAGCAACCGCTTGGGCTGTGGTGGGGTTATCCCCGGTTAGCAGGATCACCTCTAGACCCATCTGTTGCAGCTGTTGCACTGCCTCAGGAGAGGTGGGTTTGAGCGGATCGGCAATGGCCAACAGCCCCACCAGGCTCTGGGATTGGGCTACGCCGATCACCGTTTTGCCCTGGCTTTCCCAATTCTGAACCCGCTCTGACCAAGAGGGATCCCAGGGGATCCCCATCTCCTGTAGCCAGCTCAGCCGACCGATGCGAATCCACTGATCTTCCACCCAAGCTTCTGCCCCACTGCCTACCCTTGCCTGAAAATGCTGGGCAGGAGGGATGGCAATTTTTTCCGCTTCGGCTTTCTGCACCACCGCCTGGGCCAAAGGGTGTTCCGAGTGCCGCTCCACCGCCGCTGCCAGGCGCAACACCGCCAGGGGAGAGGAGCCATTAGCCCAAATATCGGTGACGGTAGGGCGACCTTCAGTCAGGGTGCCAGTTTTGTCCAAGACCACCGTGCGCAAGTGGTGGGCCAATTCCAGGCTGTCGGCACTTTTCACCAGGATCCCCAATTCCGCCCCTCGTCCCGTGGCCACCAGGATCGAGGTGGGGGTTGCCAACCCCAGCGCACAAGGGCAGGCGATGATCAGCACCCCAATCGTGTTCACCAAGGCCAGCGTCAGGTTGTCCGCCAGCACCCACCAGAGCACAAAAGTTAGAACTGCCACCCCGATCACTGCCGGCACAAACCAGGAGGTGACCCGATCCGCCAACTGTTGAATCGGAGCTTTGGATCCCTGAGCTTCCTGCACCAAGCGCACGATCTGGGCCAGAACTGTGTCTTTGCCCACCCGCCGCGCTTCCATCACAAAGCTGCCCGTCTGATTCAGCGTTGCCCCAATCACCTCATCCCCCGCCGATTTGACAACAGGCAGGCTCTCGCCGGTCACCATGGACTCGTCGAGGGTGGAGGATCCCTCTAGGATTACCCCATCCACCGGCACCTTCTCGCCGGGGCGCACCCGGATCCAATCCCCCACCTGCACCTCCCGAATGGGGACATCCTGCTCCACCCCCTGGCGGATTACCCTCGCCGTTTTCGGTTGCAGCCCGATCAGCTTGCGAATGGCCTCAGAGGTTTGCCTTTTGGCCCGTTGCTCCATCCACTTACCCACCAGAATCAGGGTGGTGACCACCGCCGACACCTCATAATAGACATCCGGGTGCAGTCCTTGCCGGTGAAAATAGTCGGGGAAAACCGTTGGGAAAACAGAATAGAAAAAAGCCGCGCTCGTCCCCAAGGCCACCAGCGTGTTCATATCCGCTGAACGCCGTTGCCAAGCATCCCAGGCTCCCCGGTAAAAATGCCTGCCCACCCAAAACTGCACCGGAGCCGTCAGCAGCAACTGCAACCCAGGATTGTGCAGCCACATGGGAAAGCCCGGGATGTCCATCCCCAGCATCATCGGCAGGGATCCGATCACCAGCACCGTGCTGATGCCCACCCCTATCGCCACCTTGAGCTTCAGTTCCCGTTCTGCGGCCCGTTGGGCGATCCGCTCTGGATCCGACAGATCGTCCAGCTGCCAATCCTCCTGGATAAGGCGCGCCCGATACCCCACCCGCTCCACCGCCCGAATCAACGCCTGCGGATCCACCAGCCGGGGATCCCCTTTGACGGTGGCCTGCTCACTGGCAAAATTCACGGATCCGGAGGATACTCCCTGCACCTGAGCGAGGGCCTGTTCGATGCTGCGGGCGCAGGAGGCACAGCTCATCCCTTGTAAGGCCAACTGCCAGGTGCCCTCAGGAGAAGGCGCAGAGGCCGATAGTGCACCCGATGACCCTTTATGGGCAGACATGGCAACACCTTGTTGATGAAACGACAGCTACTCTCCACCCTGGGCAGGGCGAAGGCAGCCATCTGTACAGAAATTCAAAACAGACGCCCGACCGTTCCCGGCCCAAAATTGACTAGGCCGGGGGATATCCCACCTGGGTGAGGGCCTGCCGCAAATCGCCCACAGACCGCCCAGAAGTAATCCGCACCTGTTTGGTTTTGGGATCCCCTTCCACCTGCGCCTGGGGATCCAGTTGCCGCACCGCTTGCGCAATGGTGTCTATACAGGCCCCACAGGCCAGCTTGGGCACCGTCAAAACAACCTGCATCTTGGAAAACCCCCCCAATGCCACTGAAAGGATGCTAAACCTTACAGTGGGCTGGAAGGTCAAGAGGGAGGCTGAGGCTCGTCCATATTCCAGCGGTAGTCCACCTGATAGCCCCGCTGTCGCCACTCTTCCTCCAGTTGCACCTGTTGGGTGAGGGCTTTGCGCAGGGAGTTGATCAGCTCTTGCGTGCGGCCTCGGTTGCCAAAATCCTGTTCCTCTACTGCCGGAAAGGTTTGCCGCTCCAACACCCGCAGCAGAAATTCGTAGTGGATATGAGCCGGCACAGGAATACGTTTCATCGATCCAAGCAATCCTTAGAGATCAATTGTTCTCGCAGAGATCCATTGATAAATGGTTTTCATTCACTGAGATGACAACAGGTGGCGCACAGCTTGGCCGGGATCCGGCTGGGTCACCAGCGCTTCCCCCACCAGCACAGAGCGCACCCCCCAGGCCCGCAACTGCTGCAGATCGGCGGGGGTATGGATGCCGGACTCGCTGACCACAGGCAGATCGCCAAGGAGCTCCGAGTGGGCGGCCAACAGGTTGCGCGTTGTGTTTAAGTCCACCGCAAAGGTTCTCAGATCGCGATTGTTGATGCCAATGAGCACCTGCCCCCTGGAGTCTTGCAGTTGGGGCAAACGCAACACCCGCTGCAACTCTTGGGAAGTGTGCACCTCCAGCAGAGCTGCCATGCCCAATTGCCGAACCAGCTTGAGAAAATAGCCCAAGTCCGCATCCGAGAGAATGGCGGCAATCAGCAGCACCGCATCTGCCCCCAGGCTGCGGGCCCAGAGGATTTGGTAGGGGTAGAGGATGAACTCCTTGCAGAGGATGGGGATCCCTACTGCCTGACGGATCTGGCGCAGATACTCGCCGCTGCCCTGAAAAAACCGCCCATCCGTCAGCACCGAGAGACAACTGGCCCCACCGGCTTCATAGCTCTGGGCAATGGCTACCGGGTCAAAGGGATCCCGCAGAACGCCGCGGCTGGGAGAGGCTTTTTTGACCTCGGCAATCACAGAGATAGGGTGAGGCGACTGGGTGAGGGCCGCCACAAAATCCCGCACCGGCGGGGCTTGATCCAGTTGCTGTTGCAATTGCTTGAGGGGAAGCTGCTCCCGTTGCCGCTCCACCTCCTGCTCTTTATGCCAGACGATCGCTTCCAAGATGTGGCGCGGTTTGGCTTCCGGCGCTGTTGTCTGGTACACCTGAGAGGCTACGACCACCGGCGGGGCAGGAGAACGCCGACGAATAGAAAGCGGCTCACCTTGCAGCTCCATACAACCCCCGAACACAACTCTACACCACACCCTAGACTACTTTAGTGCTCCGCCACCGGTTTGAATAGCTACCCCAGGCATCCCCAAAACTCATCTGGCGAAGGCGTTTTTTTTACCCTATGGTTGAGTCTAGAAAGGTGGTGTAGTCTTTATGCGCCTCAGCGAGCCATGTTCTGGCGGCCGTCCATTTTTCCCCGGCCAGGGGCAGTGGCTCGGTGGGGTCAGGGCTGGTGCTGTCCATGCTGTTTTAGAGGAGTTCAGGCGTGCTGTACCTAGCAGAGCTATCCAAGCCGATTGGATTTGCCAAGTCGTCTCTGCAATTGCTGGCCAAGCAGCAGCAGGACAATACCTGGGTGGCCGTGAACGAAGAATCCATTACCTTGGAAGGCCGCATCGCCCAGGAGGCTGGGCGCTTCAAGGATGGGTCATTGGTGCTGGCGGAAATCTCCGGCAACCGTCAGGTCGCCCGCATCAGCGAAGCCGCTCGCCAACTGGTGACCTATCTGCAAAACTTCAGCCAACTTCAGCTCAGAGCCCGCAGCCAGGAGGAGGAGATCGAGGTTTGGAAACAGTCCCTCACCTTTCAGGCCCATGAGCTTAAACGCCGCGAGATGGAGCTAGCAGCTCAAGAAGAAGAGGTGCAGCGGCTGTATGAGCAATACAAGAGTGTGGAGGAAGATCGCAAACTTCTGGACAGCCTCAAAGAGGAACTGGCAGCCCAGCAAGCTTACTTAGCTGAACAACAGCGCCTGATCGGAGAACAGCGGGAAGCTCTGAATCGGCAGCGGCAAGAGTTGGAAGCCCAGTTGCAAGAAGCTCGCTCCAGCCGCTTGGGGGAGGCAGAAGCAGCGCAGCTACAGGCTTTGATGCAACAGCTCCAGGAGACTCTACATCCGGCTGGGGATCCCTTGGCGCTTCTGCAGAGCTTGAAAAGCCACATTCAGCAGCAGCAGGAGCACTTGAATCAACAGATTGCCCAACTGGAAGCAGAACGTCAGCAGGCCCAGATCCGGCAAGACGAGCTGGATCGGGACTACCGCGCTTGGCAAGAACGCCACACCGCTTGGTGGGGATCCCGACAATCCCTGGAGCAAAGCCGAGCAGAGTGGCAAACTCGGCAGGGATCCCTGCGAGCCCATCAAGAGCACCTGCAGAGGATTCTCCAGCAGCTGCAATCTCAAGAGAGCCTATACCAGAAAGCCTCTCGTCTGGTGCAGGAGTACGACTTTATCGTCGATGGCAGCAGCAACGGCAGGGCTGGGGAGCCGGCGATCTCGGTCGAGGAGCTGGCGGCTTTGGTCAGCCAACTGCGCCGAGATTACGAGCAGCGGGCGGCCCAGGTCAGCCAGCAGCGGGCCGAACTGGAGCAAAACCGGCAAACCCTGCGGGAGCTGCAAGAGCGGCTGGCCAGCGCCTCTCCAGAGGAGCGGTTTGACATCGAGATGGATATCGACTATGCCCAGTCTGCCTGCAGTGCTTTGGAAGAAGCCCTGCTGCCTCAGGAAAAAAACCTGCAGCGAGAGTATGAAGAGTTGACCCGCCAGGAAGCCCGCCTTAGACAGCTGCAAAATCAAGCTGCTGCCCCGGTTCAGGTCGATATTGGGCCGCTCCTGGAACAGATCGGCAGCCAGAAGCAGGATCTTCTCCAAGAAAAAGGTCGTCTGCAAACCCTCATTCAACAACTGGAATCGTCCTTGCCTTCTCAGCAGGAGCAGCTCGCCCGCCAACGGCAGAAATTGGAGCAGCAGTGGCAACACCTGGAGCAAGAGGAGGGATCCCTGCGGGCGCGCGCCCAGGCCATGGCAGAAACCTGGGGTCGCCTCAATCACTTGCAGGCCACCCTCTACCCAGAGCGGGATCGGTGGGCAGCGTTGGCAGGAGAATTGGCGCAGTTGGAGACGGAGCTGAGCCAACACCAGGCCAGAAACTCCACTGCACACGCCCACGTCCAACAGGTACGCTCTCTCTTGGCTGCCCTCACGCAGGCGTGAGGAAGTTCACGTTTCCTGTGGGGGGTGGGGAGAACCGGCGCAAGCGGAACTGCGGCCTTAATTGAGGAAAACAAATCTGGTAAAATTCGCTAGCACCCTGCAGCCACTGGGGCTCCCAATTCTCGGGCGAGGGGACTGCAGAGGTTAGTGCGTTTTGCCCCGCTTCTTGCTTGCAGTTGCCAAGGATATTCCAGTGTGAGGTCAGCTTGTGCGAATTGCGGTCGATGCGATGGGGGGTGACTACGCTCCCGAAGAGATCATCAAGGGCGCCCTGCTGGCCCATCGGCAGCTCCGGGTCGGGATTGCACTAGTCGGTCGTCCAGATTCCCTCAAGCCCTTTTTGCCTCAGCCCTTGCCTGCTGGGATCACCATCGTGCCTGCCGAGGACGATGTGGGCATGGCGGAAGAGCCGCTGATGGTGCGCAAAAAGCCCAAAGCCTCCATCAACATCTCGATGCAACAGGTGCGCTCCAACCAAGCGGATGCCGTGGTGGCCGCCGGGAATACCGGAGCAGCGATGGCTGCGGCCTACCTGAATTTGGGCCGGCTGGCAGGGATCGATCGCCCGGCCATTGGCGCTCTTTTGCCCACTTTGAAAGGCAAGCCGGTGCTGCTGCTGGATGTGGGGGCCAATGTGGATTGCCGGCCCCGCTTTTTGGAGCAGTTTGCCCGTATGGGATCCCTCTACTGCCAGTGTGTACTGGGGGTCGAGCGTCCGCGGGTGGGCCTGCTCAACATCGGCGAGGAGCCCAACAAGGGAAACGATTTGGCTCTGGCCACCCACCAGCGTCTGGCCCAGTTGCCAGGGATCCATTTCGCCGGCAATGCCGAGGGGCGGGATGTGCTGACCGGGGAGTTTGATGTGGTGGTGTGTGACGGCTTTGTGGGCAATGCCCTCCTCAAGTTTGCCGAAAGTGTTGGCCAGGTGATCACCCAGGTGCTGCGGGAGGAGCTGCCCCGCGGCTGGCGCGGCAAGTTGGGCTGCTGGCTGCTCCGGCCCAACCTCAAGCAGGTAAAGCGGCGCATGGACTACGTGGAGTATGGCGGTGCTTTGCTGCTCGGCGTCAACGGCATCTGCGTGATTACCCACGGCAGCTCCAAGGCGCCGATGGTCTACCACGCCATTCGCCTGGCCAAAGAGGCGGCAGAACAGAAAATCCTACAGCGGCTGCAGGCGGAAATGGTTGACCCTCGCGAACCTGAATCCAACCCCAGGCGGCGCACCCGGCCCCTTCAGGTCTACTCTGGCTCTGGCCCGGAAGTGTTGCCGTTGGGATCCCTGGAAAGGACTTCCTCCCGCTGTCCCGAACCCGTGGAAGATGCCCAGCCATAGCCTCCCGACCGTGCGGCTGGTGGGGGTGGGGGCTGCCCTGCCGGATCCCTGCTTGAGCAACGACGACCTCAGCCAGATCGTTGCAACTTCTGACGAATGGATTTGGCCCCGCACCGGTATCCGCCAACGACGCATTCTCCCCCCCCATCTGAGTTTGGTGGACTTGGCGGCTCAAGCGGCGAAGGCTGCTCTGGATCGGGCTGGGATCCCGCCACAAGATCTGGATTTGATCCTGCTGGCCACTTCCACCGGCGTCGATCGGTTTGGCTCGGCCCCTCAGGTGCAGGCAGCTCTGGGAGCAACGCGGGCGGTGGCTTTTGATCTGACGGCAGCCTGCACAGGCTTTGTCTTTGCGGTGGCCACGGCAGCACAGTTTTTGCAAACCGGGCTGTATCGGCGGGCCTTGGTGGTGGCGGCGGATGTGCTCTCCCGCACGGTGGACTGGGCAGATCGCACCACCTGTGTCTTGTTTGGAGATGGGGCCGGGGCGGTGGTTCTGGAGGCGGGGGAAACCGGCGGGATCCTCAGCATTGAGCTGCGCAGCGATGGCAGTGGCAGCCAGCTGCTCAGCTTGTCCATGGCTACAGAGGCCAAGCCCCTGGTGGGATCCCTGCAGGTGGGGCAATACCGCTGCTGCCCCATCGCCATGAATGGCCGCGAGGTGTACAAGTTTGCCGTCCAGGCGGTGCCGGAGGTTATCGAGAAGGCTCTCTTCCGGGCTGGGATCCCGGCGGAGGCGGTGCAGGGGTATTTTATTCATCAGGCCAACCAGCGCATTCTCGATGCGGTAGCCAAGCGTTTGCAACTGGATCCGCAGCGGGTGGCCAGCGTCCTAGAGTATTACGGCAACACCTCGGGCGCTTCGGTGCCAATTGCCTTGGCCACTTGGATCGAGCAGGGACGCTTTGGCGCCGGCGATCTGGGGGTGATGGCGGGCTTTGGTGCCGGCCTCACCTGGGGGGCGATTGTGTTTCGTTGGGGGAAGTGAATTGATGACCGTTGCCTGGATCTATCCCGGCCAGGGATCCCAAGCGGTGGGCATGGGAAGGGACTTGCGGAACTGGCAGGGAGCAGCCCAGAAGTTGGCTTTGGCCCGTGAGATGTTGGGATGGGATCCCTTAGCTCTGTCGGAAGACCAGATCCACCAGACCGGCTACACACAACCGGCTTTGTTCACCGTATCGGCCCTGTTGACGGACTATCTCTACGCCCAGGGACAGGCTCCTGCCTGCACTGCTGGCCACAGTCTGGGCGAATACAGCGCCCTCTACGCTGCCGGCGTGTTTGATTTCGAAACCGGCCTACGGCTGGTGGCGCTGCGGGGCCAACTGATGGAAGCCGCAGGGGATCCCCCGGGCAGCATGGCGGCAGTGATGGGGTTTGACCGCGACAAGCTGGAGCACCTGTGCCAGATGATCCCCGACGTCACTCTTGCCAACGACAACAGCCCGGATCAGGTGGTGATCAGCGGCTCAGTGGAGGGGGTGCGGGCCGTCTGTGAGCAGTTGCAGGCCAAGCGCACCGTTCCCCTCAAGGTAAGTGGCGCCTTTCACTCGCCCTTTATGCAGGCTGCTGCCGAGGAGTTTGCCCACACCTTGCGCGCTGTTGACTTTCAGCCGCCGCGAGTGCCCGTCTACAGCAACTGCACTGCCACCGCCAGCCGGGATCCGCAAGCCCTTAAGCAGGCGCTGCTGGCCCAGATGACTGCCCCTGTCCGCTGGCGAGAAACCGTGTTGCAGATGGCCGCCGACGGCATCCAAGAGGTGTGGGAAATCGGCCCCGGCAACGTGCTGACGGGCTTGGTGAGGCGAACGGTGCCGACCCTGACGCGGTGCAATTTCAGCAACCTCAGCAGCTAGGGGATCTGCTATGGAGCATGACTCTAGTCAATAATAAGCTCAACTATACTGAAAATAATGTATAATATGTTCAGTACGGATTACTACCAGTTGATCTTTCTGTTTACTTTCGAGTCTGCCAACATGGTAGCCAAAGCAAAGCAGAAAATTGGTAGTAAGACGACACGGAAACTGCGCTTTGGGTATTCTACTCAAAGCTTTGCGGGATACCGCCATTCTGGTTGGAAACAAACAGAATGCTATCGCTGCATAGTTGAACAGTGATGTTCAGCAGTGTTCAGCGTAAATGTATCAGCTCCGCTAACGCGACCAGGCTCCCTCCAAGTGGGATCCAACCGGCAAGCGACCCTGGGCCGGGATCTGTCCCAACAACACCTGCAGCAACGCCTGTAGAGAGACGGGGGTAGTGCCGTAGCAGGCCAAATAGACCGGGATCTGGGGCAGGGCAAAGGCGTCGTAGGGGGATCCCAAGGCCAACCCAATCACCTTTTCCGGCGGAAGGGATCCCAGTAAGTCCACCAGCAACTCCTTCTGAAGCGGGTAACGAAACAGATCAAGGGATCCCACCAGCACCTGCGCAGCCCTTTGAGCCCCTTCTTGGGCAATCCGCTGCTGTTCGGGGGTGGGATCCAGAGGGATGGAGAACACTTGGGCAGCGGGACTGGCTTTTTGCAGCAGCTCCCCCAACAAAGGTACAGGGGTGATAAGCAGCGGGTCAGGGGCCAAGGGAGGCAGGGATCCCCGTACTAGGGTGATGCTGTCTTGGGCGATTTGGCGGGCCAGTGCCCGGTGGTTTTCCAAGCCGGCAGGGGGGAAAGGGGGGCAGGGGGATCCCAATCCGTAGCGCCGCTTCAAGGTCAAAATTCGCTCCACTGACCGATCCAACTGCTCAACCGACAAACGACCGGCACGGAACTCCCGCAGCAGATGGGCATAGGCTTCTTTTTGGATGGCCGGGCTAAAGCCGGGATCTGCCCCAAACACCAGCACATCGGCTCCTGCCCTAAAGGCCAGTTCTGCCGCTTCGGGAATGCCGTAGGTGCGGGCAATGGCCCCCATGGTCAGGGAATCCGTCAGGACAAGACCCTTGAAACCCAGCTTCTGCCGCAGCCAGCCGGACACCACCTCAGGGGCCAGCGTTGCCGGTTGCAAGGACTTCGTCCCGCTGTCGCCGACGGATCCCAGAGCCGGCATCACCACATGCGCCGTCATCATCGCCTCTGCCCCTGCCCGGATCAAAGCCTGAAACGGGCGCAATTCCGTGGTCTGTAGCGCCTCCAGAGGGCGATCCACCCGCGGCAACCCCAGGTGGGAATCCATATCGGTGTCCCCATGGCCGGGAAAATGTTTGGGCGTACAGAGGATCCCGGCTTGCCGATAGCCGCGCCACAGGGCGAGGCCGTAATCTGTCACCTGTTTCGGGTCTGACCCAAAGGCTCGGATGCCGATGATGGGGTTGTGGGGGTTGCTGTTCACGTCCACAACAGGGGCGAAGTTGAGGTTAAACCCCAAACTTTTCAGCTCCGTTCCCACCGCACGGGCCATAGCCTCCGCCTTTGCCAGGGATCCCGCTGCTGCCACTGCCATGGCGCTGGGGAACACCGTCACCCCCTCGGTAAGGCGCACCACCGGCCCCCCCTCTTGATCAATGGCTATCCACAGGGGGACAAGGGCTTGTGCCTGAGCCGCGGCAATGAGCTGGGCCACCTGAGGCAACGTTTGAATGTTGCCGGCAATCGAATAGAAGATCAGCCCGCCCACGTGGTAGTCCCGGATCATCTCCTCGAGAGCGGAGGAAAACTCAGCTCCCTCAAAATAAACCAGAAACAGTTGCCCCACTTTCTCCTCAAGGCTCCAAGCCCTGGGATCCACTGCGGCAGCGGGACGGGGTCCTTTCGCGTCAGCGGGACGGAGTCCTATCGAGCATGTCAAAGCAGATGTCCTAAAGCAGATGTCCTTGGGCGTCGCTGCAAAGAAAGCCGGTCAGGATGAGCGTAAACTACCCGACATCAACCGCTAGGCGGTACGGAGCGGGCTTTTAGTAGCCCTGCAGTTAGCAAGCCAACCACGAGCCTCTGGGGTGGTTTACAGCACCCCCAATCGAC
>NZ_JBSSBO010000005.1:0-104972 GCF_054058915.1 Thermostichus sp. MS-CIW-41 | reverse complement strand
TAGCATGGAGCAGATAGTGAAGACTTCTTTACTACTGATCAATCCATCCTCCTTCCGAAGTTGGTTTGCTAAGTGCTGCTATTGTACCCCTTGAGTCCTTAACAGGCTGTATAGTTGAGCTTATTATTGACTAGAGTCATGCTCTCGACAGTAGGGCAAGACCTCTGCTTCAATCTGCCGCTCGAACAGGTTGTAGGGGGGCTGGGCGGTGTGCAGAGGAGCCACCTGGCGAAACCGATCCATCTGTTCGGGGGAAAAGTTGCTGACCCCAATGGCGCGGATCTTGCCCTGCTGCAGCAACTGCCCCAGAAACGCCGCCGTTTCTTCGATCGGTTCCAAGGGATCCGGCCAATGAATTTGGTAGAGATCGATCACATCTGTTTGCAAGCGGCGCAGAGAATCCTCCAGTTCTTGGGCCAAGCGAGGCAGGCTGGAGTTGCGCACCACTTTGTTGTTTGTCCACTCCAGTCCCGCTTTGGTGGCGAGAACCACCCGATCGCGGCAACCTGAGTCTTTGATCGCTTGCCCCAGCACTTCCTCCGAAACACCCAGTCCGTAGATGGGAGCGGTGTCGAAGGTGGTTATGCCCAAATCAATGGCTTTGCGAATCGTGGTGTAAGATTCCTGGCGGTCGGAAGGGCCCCACCAGCCGCCGCCCATCGCCCAAGTGCCCAGGCCCACCCGGCTCAACCTTAGCCCTGCATCTGCGAGGGTGACGAACTCCATGGCTGCTCCTGCTGAACCCCGATCCTCCCACTGTGGCCAGGGATCCTCTCCAAAAATCTAGCAGACATTGCTGACAGCAGCCGAGGTTGCGTGAACGACCCAAGCCTGTGACCGGGGTTGGAAGGAGAGGAGAGGCTTTTGACTCTGCTGTTGTAAGGAACTGAATCGATAGGATCCCATTCAAGAGCTGCAGCGTCTCTCAACCCAGAACTTTTGCGAGGAATGGCTCCATGAAGCCCACTTTTCTTGTCTCTACTGTCAGCTCCGTCGGTATGGCTCTCCTGTGGGGATCCCTTCTGGCTGGAAGGGCTGCCCAAGCGCAGGTGATCACCCCTCTTTTCCCCTCTGGAACTCCCATCCCCGTCGAACCCTTGCCCCCCAGCCCGGACATTCCCACCCTGCCCATTGTGCCGGATCCCCAGCCTGTGCCGGCAACCCCCGCTCCCCAGCGACCGCTGCCCAGGGGGAGTTTTGAGGAGATCAGCCGCTACTTCCGGGATCTCAACCGCGCCAAAAACCTGGCCCGTCAAGCTGCCGAGATCGCCAATGGGGGCCTACAGCGCTATCGCGCCGAAGCTTCCATGCACGGGGCAGCCATTGACTCGCCGTTTGAAGAGTTTGAAGATGCTTGGATCTTCACCTTCCGGGGGGGAGAGCCCGGCTTTGTCCAGCCCAGCATTGAAACCCAGGTGCGGGTAGACAGGCGCACCTTTCAAACCACCATCCTCTACAACGGCCCCATCCGCTCTCTGCGCTAAGGGATCCCTGGCATAATCAAAAGGCAAAAGGGAAGGGATCCAAGCTATGACCAAGTTTGTCTTCGTCACGGGCGGAGTGGTCTCCAGCATCGGCAAAGGCATTGTAGCGGCCAGCTTGGGTCGCCTCCTCAAATCCCGCAACTACACGGTGTCGATTTTGAAGCTGGATCCCTATATCAATGTGGATCCCGGCACCATGAGTCCCTACCAGCATGGAGAAGTGTTCGTCACCGACGACGGCGCCGAGACCGACCTGGACTTGGGCCACTACGAGCGCTTCACCGACACCAACATGTCCAAGCTCAACAACGTCACCACCGGCTCCATCTACCAGGCGGTGATCCACAAAGAGCGGCGCGGCGATTACCAGGGCAGCACGGTGCAGGTGATCCCCCACGTTACCCAAGAGATCAAAGAGCGGATCCGGCGGGTGGCCCGCGAGACCAACCCCGACGTGGTGCTGGTGGAGGTGGGGGGCACGGTGGGAGATATCGAGTCTTTGCCTTTTTTGGAGGCCATCCGCCAATTTCGCAAGGATGTGGGCCGGGCCAACGTGGCCTATGTGCATGTTACCCTGGTGCCTTTGATCAAGGCGGCAGGGGAGATGAAAACCAAGCCTACCCAGCACTCGGTCAAGGAGCTGCGCTCCATTGGCATCCAGCCAGATGTGTTGGTGTGCCGCTGCGAGCAGCCCCTGCCCCGCAGCATCAAAGAGAAGATCTCCGAGTTTTGTGACGTGCCGGTAGAATGCGTCATCCAGGCGCAGGATGCCCCCAGCATCTACGACGTACCTCTGGTGCTGGAGCAGGAGGGGTTGGCGCAGCGGGTTCTGGAGATTCTCAACTTGGATCCGCAGCAGCCAGATCTACGGGAGTGGGAGCTCCTGGTGCAGCGGCTGCACCACCCCCAAGAGCGGGTGGAGATTGCCATTGTCGGCAAATACGTGCGCCTTACGGATGCCTATCTTTCGGTGGCCGAGGCCCTGCGCCATGCCGGGTTGGCCCTCAATGCCGGCGTCACGCTGCGCTGGATCTCTTCTGAGGAGATCGAAGAGCGGGGACCAGAGGCATTGCTTTCCGGCGTGGATGGAGTGGTGGTGCCAGGGGGGTTTGGCAATCGCGGCATCGAGGGCAAAGTGGCCAGTATTTGCTACGTGAGGGAGCGGGGCATTCCCTTTCTGGGCCTGTGTCTGGGCATGCAATGCGCGGTGATCGACTGGGGATGTCACATTGCCCATCTGGAGCGGGCCAACAGCTACGAGTTTGATCCCGATACCCCCCACCCGGTGATCAGCCTCTTGCCGGAGCAGAAAGATGTGGAAGATCTGGGAGGAACCCTGCGGCTGGGCCTCTATCCCTGTCGCATCATGCCCAATACCCTAGCGGCCAAGCTCTACGGTGAGGCCATCATCTACGAGCGGCACCGCCATCGCTATGAGTTTAACAATGCCTACCGCAGCCTTTTTCTGGACTCTGGTTATATCATCAGCGGAGTCTCGCCGGATAACCGCTTGGTGGAGATTATCGAGCTGCCCAGCCACCCCTTTTTCATCGCCACCCAGTTCCATCCGGAGTTTCGCTCCCGCCCCAACCGCCCCCACCCCCTCTTTTTGGGGTTGATCGAAGCTGCCCTGCGCAGCCGCCCTCAGCCTCACCCCCTGCAGTTGCAGAAGATGGGCTAGTTGACAGATCCCTTGTCCAAAAGTGGGGGCACGCCTCTGGTCCTGGTTCTGCAGAGCTTTGCTGAACATAAACTGCTGCGGAATCCTGGGTTTCGCCTGTGGAGCAGCCGTGGCCTACTGCCTAAAACGAGGTCATCCAATCTGCCAAAGTTTCCTGTCGGCGTGGATGGCGCAGTTTGCGCATGGCTCGTGCTTGAATTTGTCGGACGCGCTCTCGAGACAGGCCGAAGAGCTGACCAATTTCGGAGAGAGTGTGCAGGTGGCCATCTTTCAGCCCATAGCGGAGCTTGAGAATCTCTTGCTCTCGGGGGCTGAGCTGCTCCAGCATTTCTTCCAGTTGGGCAGACAGCAGGTGCAAGTCCATTTGCGATTCGGGAGTGGGGCCGTTGGCGGCCTCGATAAGCTGCATCAGCTCCGTATCTTCCTCTTTGCCGACCGGAGTATGCAGCGAAAGAGTTTGGCGACCGGCTTCCAAGAGGGTTAAGAGAGCGTCCAGCTTGTCGGGGGAAATCTCCAGAGCTTTGGCAATCTCTGCTTGGGTGGGGCGACGGTTTAGGGCTTCGGTCAGATCTCTCCGGATCCGCTTCACCTGGTTGAGCTTTTCTACCATGTGCACCGGGATCCGCACCAGGCGCCCCTGATTGGCAACGGCGCGGGTGATCCCTTGGCGAATCCACCAGTAGGCGTAGGTGGAAAACTTGTAGCCGCGTTCGTACTCAAATTTTTCTGCGGCCCGGATCAGGCCGATGGTGCCTTCTTGAATCAAATCCAGAAACGGCACACCGCGATTCAAATACTTTTTGGCAATCGAGACCACCAGGCGCAGGTTGGCCCTAACCAATTCCCGTTTCGCCCGTTCCCCGGCGGCTCCCCCCTCTGCAATCAGCCGTCCCAATTTCACTTCCTGCTCGGCACTGAGGAGTGGGTAGCGAGCCATTTCCCGCAAAAATACGCCCACTGAGTCTTCCGAAAGCGAGGCTTGGGTCGCTCGGTTGCCGGGTTTGCTGAGCCGTACCTCAACCCGCTTCAGTGGAGGAGGAGAGTTCTGAACAGCTACATTCGTCCCATTTGGTTGAGATTTCATACAAACTCAAGCTCAAGTTCACAAGCGGGTGTTAAGAACTTTACTCAGTACAGGATGGAGGCGGCTAACCTTTCAGCAAACCCAACTTCCTTCAGGGATCCCTGCAGACACAGGGCAGAGATCTCGCCGGATTTCAAGAGGCTACTCGATTTCTCTAGGTTCAGACTTCAGCTTTTGCTAAGGTGGGGCGCAGGCCAAGCACCCCCGTGATGGTAACGGTCAGCATCCAATAAGATTGTTAAGCTGACTACAGAGTTGACCTTGTTTTGCAGTGCACCATGCCACGCCAACGGAAGAAATCGGATTTGCCCAGCAAGATTTGTCTCACCTGTCAGCGACCCTTCACCTGGCGCAAAAAGTGGGCCGACTGTTGGTCGGAGGTGAAATACTGTTCTGAGCGGTGTCGCAATCATCGCCCCAAGGGATCCCTGCCTGCTTCCCGGCAAGACGGTTGGGACGGATAATGTTGTCTCAGGATCAGGACATAAGGGTTTGGATCTGTCGGGGTTGGTGATGCGGTTTCTCAAGTGGCTGTTGCACAATCCCCACGAGACAGAAGAGGAGGATCCCTTTTTGCGGGCCATCACCCGCCTGGAAAGCCTGATCTCGAAGCTACTGTCAACTTTGATGATCGGGCTAATCACAGTAGCAGTGGTGGACTTGGCCCGGTTCTTGGTGGCAGATTTGTTGACCGAGCCAACTGGGTTTTTCTCCACCACTTTAATCGAGATCTTCGGCCTCTTTTTAAATATTCTGATTGCGCTGGAAATTCTGGAGAACATTACCGCCTACTTGCAAAAGCAGGTGGTGCAGGTGGAGCTGGTGATCGTCACCTCTTTGATCGCGGTGGCCCGCAAGATCATCATTTTCGATTTCGAGAAGCTGGGGGGGTTAGATCTCATCGGGTTGGGGGCAGCGACGTTGGCCCTCTCGGTGAGTTATTGGCTGGTGCGGCGGGCCAAGCCTCCATCCAAGTCTGGGGAAAATTAGGCTAGGACAGAATCCTGGTACGATGGGGATGGAGCTTTCCTGCAAGAAACGTGCGTGTGCGATCTGAGTTGGCCAGCCTGGTGAAGTTAGCTGTGCTGATGGTGGTGCTTTGGGTGGGGTTGAGTGCTCTCCCTGTTTTGGCCCGCCCGCATTCTTCTCGCGATTTGCTCCTGGCACAACACTTGGGCAAACCCGTGAAAACCTACAACAATCCCCCGCCGATGGTGATCGACCCGGCCAAGTCCTACACGGCCACGATGGAGACCACCGCCGGCACAATGGTTCTGGAGCTGTTTCCTCAGGAAGCTCCCCTGGCCGTCAACAATTTCGTCTTTTTGGCCAACGATCACTTTTACGATGGCGTCATCTTTCACCGCGTAATCCGCGGCTTCATGATCCAGGGCGGGGATCCCACGGGCACGGGGCGGGGTGGGCCGGGGTACCGCTTTCCCGATGAGCCGGTGCAACGTCCCTACAGCCGCGGCACTTTGGCGATGGCCAATGCTGGCCCCAACACCAACGGCAGCCAGTTTTTTATCATGCACGCCGACTATCCGCTGCCTCCCAACTACACGATCTTCGGGCAATTGATCGAGGGAGAGGATGTGTTGGATAAAATTGCAACTGCGCCCACCGACCCTCAGGATCGCCCCCTGAAACCGGTGGAGATCCAGTCCGTTCGTATCTCGGAATCCAATTAGGTTGGGCCACTCCGGTGGAACAGTTTGGTTGAATTAACTTGGCCTCTGGCCCCATTTTTGCAACTTGCCCTCAGGGGGACTCAGGTATGGAGTTCGCTAGGCCCCGGCGAATGTCCCCCCGCATTCTGGTTCTGGATTTTGATGGTGTGCTCTGCGATGGGCGGGCGGAGTATTTTGCTTCCTCCTGCCGCGTTTGTGCTCAGGTGTGGGGCTTGGCTCCTGCTCAGCTAGAGCCGCTGCGTCCTGCTTTTGACCGTCTGCGCCCGCTGATCGAGACCGGCTGGGAGATGCCTCTGTTGTTGTGGGGGCTACAGGAAGGGATCCGGGAGGAAGACTTGCGCCAAGACTGGCCCAGCTGGCGTCAGCGGTTGTTGCAGCAGTCAGGGATCCCTGCCCTCTCTCTAATCCAAGCGTTGGATCGGGTGCGGGATCGTTGGATTGAAGAGGATCTGCAGGGGTGGCTGGGGCTACACCGCTTTTATCCGGGGGTGGCGGCTTGGCTACGCCAGGTTCAGGCTGCAGGGGAGCCGCGCTTGGCCATCCTCAGCACCAAAGAGGGACGGTTCATCCAGCAGCTCTTGGGCCGAGCAGGGATCCAACTGCCACGCCACCGCATTCTGGGCAAGGAAGTGCGCGCCCCCAAGGCCACCACTTTACAGCGGCTGCTTGCTGCTGCCCAAGTGCCACCCGCTGAGCTGTGGTTTGTGGAGGATCGCCTGCAAACGCTGCGCCAGGTGCAGAGGGTGCCGGAGCTGGAGCAGGTTCTCTTGTTTTTGGCCGACTGGGGCTACAACCTACCGGAGGAAAGGGAAGAGGCCGCTCGGGATCCCCGTCTCCGCTTGCTCAGCCTGGAACAGCTTTGTCAGCCCTTTGACCGTTGGATTGCTTCTCCTCCCCCGCCGCGCCTTTCGATCAGTCCCGCCAGCTCGGAAGACTTGAGCCAGGCTCGGCCCACCCCTGGCCGGAAACGCCCGGAAGCCGGTTTGGCCTCTCTGGTGCTGACCTTGGTGGAGCTGTTGCGGCAGTTGATGGAGGCGCAGGTGGTGCGGCAAATGGAGGCCGAGCGCCTTTCTGCAGAGCAGATTGAGCGGGCCGGCAGCAGCCTACAAGCCTTGCGGGAGCAAATTCGACAAATCTGCAGCCTGTTGGAGATCGACCCAGCGGATTTGAACCTGGAGCTCGGAGATCTGGGCACCCTCCTGCCCCGCCAGGGGGACTACTACCCCGGACAACCCCACCGCGAGGGATCCGTGCTGGAACTGTTGGATCGGCTGATCCACACCGGCATCGTCATCGATGGGGAGATCGACCTGGGGCTGGCGGACTTGGATCTGATCCACGCCCGCCTGAAGTTGGTGCTCACCTCCAGCGCCAAGCTCTACTGAGCCCGTGGATTGAGAGTGCTGATGGAGACGATTGGGAGAAGAGATGCCGGAAGCGGAAAGAGAGACCGGAAATCGCGGTATGCTGGCTGTGGATCCCCTTCATCTGTCTTCATGTCTTCCCCTATGGATGTCTTTGCCCCAACCGGAAACCTGTATGCCGGTGCCATTTGGCCAGAAGTGGTGGTTACCCTCACCCTCTTGCTCGTCTTGGTGGTGGATTTGGTCGGTGGTTCGGCGGCGCGCAAAAGTCTTCCGGCCCTCTCCATCTTTGGCTTGATCGGGGCCTTGGTGACCTTGGTGTTGCAGTGGCAGCAGCCCCAGTTCGAGAGCTTCTTGGGCAGCTTTGCGGCGGATCCCATCAGCATTCTCTTCCGTGGCCTGGTGGTGGGGACGGCGGTACTGACCGTGATGATGGCGGAGCGCTACATCTCTCAGTCCGGAGCGCCCACAGGCGAGTTTTATGTGTTGCTGCTCACGGCCACCTTGGGGGGCATGTTCCTCTCCGGGGCGACGGACTTGATCCTAGTGTTTGTATCTCTGGAAACCCTGGGCATCGCCAGCTACCTGATGGCCGGCTATACCAAGCGGGATCCCCGTTCTTCGGAGGCAGCCCTGAAATATCTCTTGATCGGGGCCAGCAGCACAGCCATTTTTCTCTACGGCATGTCGCTGCTCTACGGCCTTTCGGGTGGGCAAACGAAGCTGGAAGCCATCGCCTCATCCATGGGGGATGCCGGTTTGGCAGGGATCATCGCTTTGGTCCTCTGCATTGGTGGTATCGGGTTTAAGTTGGCGGCGGTGCCCTTCCACCAGTGGACTCCTGATGTCTACGAGGGATCCCCAACGCCGGTGGTGGCCTTTTTGTCGGTGGGATCCAAAGCAGCAGGCTTTGCCTTGGCGGTGCGCTTTCTGGCCACCGTGTTTCCGGCCATGACGGAAGAGTGGCGGGCGGTGCTCTCGGTGCTGGCCATTTTGACCATGGTGCTGGGGAATGTGGTGGCCATTGCCCAAACCCGCCTCAAACGGCTACTGGCCTATTCCTCGATTGGGCAAGCGGGCTTCGTCATGATTGGTCTGGTGGTGGGCACAGAAGCAGGCTACGCCAGCTTGATCTTCTATCTGCTGGTCTACCTGGTCATGAACCTGGGGGCCTTCTTGTGCATTACCCTGTTCAGCCTGAAAACCGGTACCGACGAAATTAACGAGTACAGCGGCCTTTACCAGAAGGATCCCTTCCTCACCCTGTGCTTGAGCATTTGTTTGCTTTCGTTGGGTGGGTTGCCGCCTCTGGCGGGCTTCTTCGGCAAGCTGTATCTGTTCTGGGCCGGTTGGCAGGCGGGGGCCTATACCTTGGTGTTGGTGGGGTTGGTCACCAGTGTTATCTCCATTTACTACTACGTGCGGGTGGTGAAAACGATTGTGGTGAAAGAGCCGCAAGAGATGTCGGTTTCGGTGCAAAATTACCCCGAGACCAACTGGCAGGCAGAAGGTATGCCTGCTCTGCGGGTCGGTATGGTGTTGACTCTGGTGGCCACCATCTTTGCCGGGATCCTCTCCAATCCCCTCTTTACCCTCTCCATCCAGGCAGTGGAGCAAAGCCCCTTCTTGGGGTTCCCAGCCGCACAAGCCTTCCTTCCAGAGTCGGCAAGACTTCAGGTGGCAGTCGATGGATCTTTGGGTTCATTGACTCAGCCCAGCCAAGGGTAGTCTGTAGTTTTTCAGGGATCCACCAAGCTGACCACAATGCGTCGGTTTTGCTTGCCTTTGCTTTCGATCTTGCTCACCACCAACTTGCCAATTTCTCCTGTCGCCCGTACATGAGTGCCGCCGCAGGGTTGCAAGTCCACATTCTCAATTTCCAGCAAGCGCACTTGCCCCTGTCCGGTGGGGGGCTTGACCGACATGGTGCGCACCAGGCTGGGATTGGCTTTTAGTTCTTCATCGCTAACCCAGCGGGGGTTCACGGCGTGGTTACCTTGTACCAAAGCATTGAGACGCACCCGTCAGGGTTTCTTTGTCGGGTTTTTCTCCAGGGATGTTAAAGTCCAATCGGCTTTTGCTTTCACCCACCTGACCCCCCGTAACGCCACCTTCTACCACTGCACAGAGCAGGTGTAGAGCCGTATGCATGCGCATGTGCCGATAGCGACGTTCCCAGTCGATGCTGGCGCTGACTGACTCCCCCAGACTGAGGGGTGGGGATCCCTCTGCCGGGATGTGGAGGATGCCCGTTTCCCCCTTTTGGGTATCGACAATCGGGATGACACGACCGTCCGATGTAATCAGGGATCCCGTATCGCCGGGTTGTCCACCGCCGGTGGGATAGAATACCGTCCGATCCAACTGGATCCCGTTATCCACAAGGGCAATTACCCGAGCCTGGCAGGTGGTGAGATAGGCCTCCCCCCGAAACAGTTCTTCCGTCATGAGTCATACAGTTGTGCTGTTGCAAACTGCCCTTCACCGTAGCCTATCCGGATCCCTGGGCTAAATCAGAGCTTGCCGGGCCTTGGCGGAGATCCACTCGCTGATGAACACAGAAACGAAGATCACAAGCAGGATCATGCTCACCTGATTCCAGCGCAGGGTGTTGATGGAAGCATCTAGCTGTAGGCCAATTCCACCGGCACCGACCAATCCAACCACCGTAGACTCTCGCAAATTGATATCCCAACGGTAAATTGTTACCCCGAGGATGTTGGTGATCACCTGCGGCCAAATGGCATAGCTCAGTACCTGGGCACCGCTAGCCCCCGTGGAACGGATCGCTTCTACTGGTTCTTCGTTAATCTCTTCGATGCCTTCATAGATCAGCTTGCCCATAAATCCGACAGAGCGTAGGGCAATGGCTAAGGTTCCGGACAAGACCCCTGGCCCAAGAACAACCACCAGGATCAAAGCCCAAATCAGGGAGTTAACCGAACGGGTGCCGACGATGATGAACAGGGCGATGTAGCGCACCAGCAAATTGGGAGTGGTGTTGCGGGCTGCCAAAAAGGCCACCGGCACCGAAATCACAAAGGAAAGGGCCGTACCCAATGTGGCAATGGTGAGGGTATCCCAAAGGGGGCGCCAAAGCTGTGACATGTAGTCCCAACGGGGCGGTACCCCCCGCGAGAGCATTTCTCTTCCCTGGCGCGGTGCATCCAGCACAAAGCCCCAGGTGGTACGGTCTGCAATGAACTTAGCGCAGGCAAACATCAGTAACAGCAGAGCCAACCAGAAGGCATACTCAAGCAAAGTTTGCTTTTGATTGCGCCACTGCCAGGTCTTGATCCCACTGCTTTCCAGAACAGGCATTATTGCACCCTCTTGCGAATCCAACCAGAACTCAATTCCACCACCATCACCAGAGCGATAATCACAAGGATGATGGCAGAGGCCGTGTCATAGTCGTAGCGACGTAAGGAGGTGTTCAGGGTAGAGCCAATCCCACCGGCACCGACAATCCCTAGAACGGCCGCCTCCCGAATGTTGATGTCGAAACGATACAGAGTCAAGCCGATCATGCGGGGCAACACCTGCGGCACCACCGCGTAGCTGACCATCATGACCACAAACAAAATGGCGATGATCACCTCTTGGAAGGTGCGCGACAGGGCAATCAGGCCACGACAAACCAGGTAGACCGGCATTGGCACCAAGTTGCGTGCGGCCCCAAACCCCACCGGAACCGCGACAATAAATCCTGCCACGGTGGAAATGGCGGCCATGGTCACACTTTCCAGCATCCCGGTGAAAATCAAGTTGCCGCGGGTGGTGAAATCGGGATGCAAAAAGGCCAACAAGAGACGGCCACTACGCTGCATACCGCGGGCTACCCGGGCTGGATCGAAATTGAGAGTAGAAAGCGCAAAGATCAGGTAAATGACCGCCCCAAGAATCAGTCCCCAGCGAACCCAAGGATTTTTAATCAAAGGTGGTGGCGACCATTGGCGCCCGCTCAGTGTCGTTGCCTGTGCCATGGGTGTGCTCCGCACTACTGACTTCTATTGACTTCTACTGACTTCTGCAAGGGATCCCTTAGTGGGTGGCTACTCCAGCCGAGACGGCTTCGTTTTTCTTCGGAGTCTTGGGCTGGGCCAGAAGCATTCCAATCTTCTTCGCCGTAGATTTCGTTTAAGACGCTGGGGGTGAGGCGATTGGGGGGGCCATCATACACCACTTCCCCAAACCGCAAACCGACGATCCGCTGGGCAAACATTTGCGCTAGAGGCACATCGTGAATGCTGATGATCACCGATAGGCCCCGCTCTGAAGCCAGCTCGTTGATCAGGCGCATAATTTGGCGGGAGGTTTTCGGGTCCAAACTGGCGGTCGGTTCATCCACCAATAGCAGCTCTGGGTTTTGCAGGAGAGCCCGGGCGATTCCCACCCGTTGCCGTTGCCCCCCAGACAAAGCATCTGCCCGCTTATCAGGAAAGTCCGACAATCCCACTCGATCCAGTAAGCGGAAGGCTTCGTCGATGGTGGCTTGGGGAAACTTGCGGAACCAGCTTTGCCAAAAATTGACGTAGCCCAACTGACCCGCAAGAACATTTTCCATCACGGTCAGGCGCTCCACGAGGGCATATTCCTGAAAGATCATGCCGATTTTGCGTCGTGCTTGCCGCAACTCCCGGGTGTTCAAGCGAGTGAGGTCGATTCCATTGAGCCAAATGCTGCCACTGGTCGGCTCCACCAAGCGGTTGATGCAACGGAGCAGCGTACTTTTCCCAGCACCCGAAGGACCAATCAAGGCCATCACCTGCCCATCGGGAACTTCTAAGGTCACCCCTTTCAGGGCCATATCGCCTGTGGGGTAACGTTTGCTGAGGGAGTCGATACGTAGCATCTTGATAACCTACTTGAAGTGGACATTTGCAATTGCGGGCCTTCTAGAACCAGATGTTTGCAATCTTGAGAGAATTTTGAAATCAGAAGGGATCCCCTATGGCTTGCCCTGAACAAGGGATCCCGATTCTGTTCAGCCCACCTATTGGGGAGGGGCATTTTCTTGAATCAGCCGGATCACTTCCCAATCTTCCTTGTAGGTGATGGGAGCAAAGGAAGCTCGGTCAAAGGCTTCTGCCAACTTAGTGCCTGCAAAGTCAAAGGTATAGAAGGCCTCGCGGATTTTCTCCTGCAGCTGTGGATCCAAATTGTGAGCATAGCCAAATGGGCCGCTGGGGAAAGTAGCCGATTTGTAGAGGGTACGAAACTGATCGCACTGCACTTGTCCGGCGATGCACATGCGGTTGAGCACATCGTTGGCAATGGGGGCCGCATCGTAGTCTCCGTTGAACACACCCAAAATGGAGTTTTCGTGCCCCCCAGAGAAATTGGCTTCGTAGTCCACACCGTCCTTAAAGCCAGTTTCCGCCTCGATCAAAATACGGGCGCTGATGTAGCCGGAATTGGAGGAGGGCTGGGTGAAAGCAATGCGGCGGCCTTTGATGTCTTCTAGTTTTTCCAAGCCACTATCGATGCGTGTGATCACTTCCATTTCGTAGCCAAAGCTACCATCTTCCTTGGCAAAAACGGCGAAAGGCACAAAGCCTGCTTGGTTCACAGCGCGGGGGGTACAGCCGGTGCAGGTGCCCATGATGTGTAAACGTCCGGCCCGCATTGCCTCGGTTTGGGCGGCCTCGGAATCAACTGGCACAAATTGCACATCTTTACCGGTCACTTGCTTGAGGTAGTCGGTAAATTCCTGCCAGGTTTCTGAATAAACGGCGGGATCCTCGGAAGAAGTGTAGGAGATGAGCAAAGTGTCAGGATTGACAATTTGAGCGGGATCCGTCGGAGTATCCGCCACCAGATCCCCATCGGCATCACAATAGCGCTCATCCATGCCTGCCGGACGAGGGCAAGATTGAGCTTGAGCAGATTGATAACCCACTAGCACAGCAACCAAACCAGCCAGGGCAAGGCTTTTGGATAACAGACGAGCCACAGAGCAAAACGCCAACATTGCAAAAACCCCCGAATGCAAGATGAAGCAAACCGTTATCAGCTAAAAAACACAAAAGTGGGCGAGAAGATCCAGCTAATCAAGAGACTTGATGTGAATTCATAAGCTACAGAACCCAAAGAAGATCTGCAAAACTCACGTCGCCTAACGAAACTTAATAATATAGTAGCGCTGTTTGACCCCTGTAGAGTTAAGACAGGTTTAATAGGAAGTTAAGAGTGGGTTATCACATACTCGTCGAGATGGGGTATGGACGGAACCAGCCAGTGCGATTTCTCTAGATTCAGCTCTAGATTCAGAACTATGTAAATCAGGGATCCTCTCTGGGCAGGGGATCCCTGAGGACTGCCTAAAGCGTATATTCCACGCCCTCTTCTTCCTGAATGCGACGGATGATCTCCCAGTTTTCTTGATAAGTAATCGGTGCAAAAGCTACCCGGTCAAAAGCTTGTCGCATGGCTGTGCCCTCAAACTCAAAAGTAAAGAAGGCTTCTCGGATCCTTTCTGCCAGCTCAGGGTGGAGATTGTGGGCATGGCCGAAAGAGCCGCTGGGGAAGGTCTCCGATTTGTAGAGGCTGCGGAACTGGCTACAATCCACTTGCTCGTTGAGGCACATGCGATTAAGCACATCGTTGGCAATGGGGGCGGCATCGTAGTCTTCGTTGAACACACCCAAAATGGAGTTTTGGTGGCTGCCAGAAAACTCGGCGATGTAGTCTCCTGCCTCATCATCCAAGCCTGTCTCTTGTTTGATCAAAATGCGAGCACTGATATAACCGGAGTTGGAGGAAGGATGGGTAAAAGCTACACGACGACCGGCAATATCATCGAGGGCTTGAATATCGCTATTCACATGAGTGATCACTTCCATCTCGTAGCCGATGGATCCATCTTCTTGTTGGAAAATGGCAAAGGGCACAAAGCCGGCAACATTCACGGCTACAGGAGTACAGCCTGTGCAGGTACCCATAATGTGTAGACGTCCAGCGCGCATTGCCTCGTACTGAGCAGCCTGAGAATCGGCAGGGACAAATTGCACCCGTCTACCGGTGACTTCCTCTAAGTGAGCGGTGAATTCAGCCCAGGTATTGGCATAGACAGCTGGCTCTTCTGAGGAGGTGTAAGACACCAACAGCACTTCCGGATCTACCCACTCCGAGGGATCCTCCGGCAAATCGGCAACCAGATCCCCCACCCGATCACAGTAGCGGGCATCCATTTGAGGAGGGCGGGGACAGTCTAGACGAGCCTGAGAAAGGCTGCTGCCCAACCCCAAGGTGACAGCTCCCGCCAATCCAGCTCCCATCACCAGCTTTCCCAACGGGATCCGAGTTCCAAAAGAAGATAGTGTCATCATGAATAAAAGCTCCCAACTATGGCAATCAACAAGAGCATCTGACGAACCCAGAAGAGGTAAAAATTCCTCCTCTAGGCCCTAGAAGTCTTGCCTGAAAAGCAAAAACCATCTCAAATTCATTGAGATGGTTCATTCATTTGTATTTATGTCATATTACAGTTAATAAATTTTTAAGAAGAGTCTAGGATCTCGTTAAGGTTGCTCCATTAGCGCCCGCCAATCACAGCGATGTAGTTGGTCACCCATTCGTAGTAGGGCACACAATCCATCCGGCCATCCCCACAATCGGCCACCGGCGTCTTCCAGAAGGAGATGCGCTCAAAATTGTCGATGCCATTGGTTTGGCAACCTTCCGGCCCCAGCAGCTCACTGGCCTGACAAGCGGCTGGCACCACCGGCACCGACCCAAACCAAGCCGCCAGATCCCCTTGCACCTTCGGGTTCAAGGAATGTTCCATCCACAGGTAGGCACAGTTGGGGTGTTTGGCGGTAGCGCTGAGCATGGTTGTATCTGCCCAGCCGGTGGCTCCCTCTTCCGGTATCACACTGGCGACAGGTTGACCTTCGGATCGCAACAGATTGACCTGGAAGGGCCAAGAGCTGGAGGCCACTACCCCTTCGTTGACAAAGTCATCCACCTGCACCGCCGCATCGTGCCAGTAGCGTCCAACCAGTTGCCGCTGCTGTCGCAATAGAGCTAGAGCAGCATTGAACTGTTCGCGGGTCAGCTCGTAGGGATCCGTGATGCCCAATTCTGGGCGGTGGGCTTTCAGGTAGAGGGCGGCATCGGCAATGTAGATGGGGCCATCGTAGGCTTGGATGCGGCCTTTGTTGGATTTGCCATCTGCCAAGGTTTTCTCTTCAAACACCACATCCCAACTGGTGGGGGGTTCCGGAAAGACTTGTGTGTTGTACATCAACACATTGGATCCCCATTGGTAGGGCACGCCGTAATGCTTGCCATCCACAGTATGCCAGGGAGCATCCTGCAGGCGCGGGTCGATGGTCTCCCAACTGGGGATCAGGCGGGGGTTAATCTGCTGCACCCGTTCCCCCTTGATCAGTCGCAGGGTGGCATCGCCGGAGGCCGTCACCAGATCAAAGCCGCCCTCATTCATCAGGGCTACCATCTCATCGGAGGTGGCTGCCACCTTAACGCTGACTTGGCAGCCGGTTTCTTTCTCAAAGCCGGTCACCCAGTCATAGGCGGGATCCGTTTCTCCCCGTTCGATATAGCCTGCCCAAGCCACAATCGAGACCGCCCCCTCTGGGCGGCCCAAGCGATACAGGGGCCCGCGAGCAGCATGGGCGGAATGGGAGGTCAGCAGCAGCGTGAGCAAGGCCAAGCCCAATGAGAGCAGAAGAGTTAGCCAGAGGCGAAACAGAATAGACCCCAGCTTCTTGGCCTGTAGGGGAATGAAGGGGTTCAGGTTGGCCATCACAGGCTTCTCCCAGGCAACAACTGCGCTGGCATCAAGGGTAGATCATTCCTCGAAGAGATCCCGCTACATTGAAAACAATCTCGACAACTCTCTATTCGACTCCACAGTTCTGGATCCCCCTCAATGGTTTCACTGTTGCCCAAGGATGGGATTCCGTCTCGCTCAAGCGACCAGCAGGGCGGGGTCAAAGCAATGGCACCGCAGGGAATCAAATGCCCTCTAGGCTGACGTTGAGAAAGCGGGCGATCTCGGCTGCCTGGTTTTCGATCTCCGTCAGGGGAGGTGGCTGGCCTACGCCGGTGAGGGGGATGTCGCCACGTCCTTTCACCCGCAAGTAGATGGCTCGGCGGGGGTTAAGCCCCTCTCTCAGCTCCACCCGTAAGCTTTGCACATCGGCAAAGTCATACTCCAGGCGGACTTCACGGTTTTTGCCCGGAAAGCCCTGGCGCACCAGCGTTATCTTTTGCGTGCGCCGGTCGAACTCGTTGTAGCCGCCTCCCAAGTTCCAATACAAACTCAGCCACTGGTATAGCCCCGCCAGGGATCCGAGCACCCCGTAAAAGAGCATGGCAATGCCCTGGGGAATAAACACCAGGCTGGCGGGATCGGAAAAGGGGAGCAAATTGCGGTGGAGATAGCTGGAAAGGCCGGCCAAGGTAAAGCCCAGCCCTCCCCCCGTCAGCGCCACCGCCCAAAAGTACACGCTGGGCCGCCGCGACCCAATCACGGTGTAGCGCAGCAGATCGGCAGAACGGATTTCAGGAACAATGGCGGACACAGTTGGGATCCCTGCAGGTTTTCCAAGGCTGGCTTCCCCCATTCTATAGGCTATGGGCGGCAAGGGTTTTCCCCAGCAGAGGGGCGCTCAGGGGACTGGCAAGAGCTAGAGCCGCCTGGGGAATGGGGGCGGAAGTCCTCTGCGCTGTACAGCCCCTCTCCCGAAGGGAGTTAGGGATAGTTTTTATTGTTATGGCTCCTTTTGCTCCTTGTAAGAGCCGTAGCAGGGATCCCTGCTGGGGTTCTGAGGCGTTCTATCTGCTGACAAAACCTGGACAGTATACGCCAATGGGATCCCTCTCACCTCAGGGTTAGGGCTTACCCGGCGTGACGATCCTACCCTCTCCTGGGGCGACTTCCGGGGGGTTGGGTCGGGTCTGCCCAGGGGGCTCATCAGCAGCATCCGAGGGAGAGGCAGGGGTGGGATCCGGCTCAGGAGAGGCCGTTTGTTGCGGTTCTGCGGCAGGGGGAGAAGGCTGAGGCTCAGGGGTTGGGTCTGGCAAGGCTGGCGGCTGGGGTATGGCGTCTTGGGCCGTTCGTTCCCCAAAAGCCGACAGGGCGATGGCGGCTTCCCCGCGGCTAACCGGCTCGAAGGGGTTGAAGGTGCGGATGGGGCCAAAGGTGCGCAGCACGGTGGAGGCATTCTCCAGACTGCGATCCGCTACCAGAGCAGGAATGGCTTCAGGAGGAATTTGCGCCGCATCGGTGAACCCCCAGCGCTCCTCCAGCTCCGCTCGGGATCCCTTGATCTGGCCGGGAGGTAAGTCCAGAGGCACCTTCATGCGGATCAACTCTGCCCGCGACAGCAGGCTGTTGGGGCGAAACTCTCGATTGGCATCTCCGGCAATTATGCCGGCAGCTCCCAGGGCTTGAATGTAGCGAAAGTTGGGATCCTCTTCCGGCACATCCAAAAAGAGGGGGCGTTCCGAGGGGGATCCCAGGCGGATCTGCCGACTGGGCTCGTCGGCGTGGATGGCGTTGTTGGCCAGCACCAGCCAACGGGCAAATTCTCCGCGACGAACGCTGCGCTGCGGCTGAAATTCGCTGCTGGAGATATCGGCAAAAACTCCCAACCGATCCAGGTATCCCACCGAACGAGCCACCAGAGATCCGGGCTCCAAGTCTGTAAAGCGGCTGCTGTCCTGGCTGGGCAGAGGTGAAGAGGGGGCGGGAGCAGTGGGGATCGAGATAGAGGGTGGGATGGATCCCGGCGAAGGTTGAGGCGAGGGAGGTGCCAGCGGCTCAGGTTGGGCTGTGGGCAGACCTACTGGGCGTACAGCGCGCTCCAGCCGTTCTCCCCACTCGGTTCCCTGACAGGCCGACAACAGCCAGAGCAGCGGAATAAGGCTGCCGAGCTTGAGCCAGGGGCCAGGCCGCATAGGTTTAGACTGGTGATGCACCGCTCTACCTTTCTCTATTGGTCTCTATTGGGCCCATTTGCGGCTGAACTCCTCCAGCACGTCCAGCAGGTTAAGCAGGCTTTGCATCGGCAGGAGATCGGCCAGGGGCAATTCTTTGCGCCCACCCCCCACTTTCACCGGGATCCCTTGCAAGATCTCTGTGACGGCGTCCTCATCCACCTTGCCTGCCATCACCTGGGGTGCCAGTCGCTCCGCCAAAAGAGTATGCAGGTGGGCATCGCGCAGGTAAAGATGCCAGCGGGCCACATCGATGTAAACTTCTTTACCAATGGCAGCAGCTAATTGCTCAATGTCTGGGTTACTGGGCACTTTGGCCATCCCTCAGCTCCGTTGGGGGTTGCGTCTGCCCCTCCCTCAGATCATAACCCGAACCCAAGGACTCCTCAGGGAGAGCTGGCAGCCGAGCGGTCGGGTAGAGGTAGGGCGAAGTTCTCTTGCAGCTGCCGCAGCATCAACAGGTGTTCCAGAGCTAGGCGATCCCGTTCTGTCCGCAACTGGCTCAGTTGGGCCTGAATTTGGCGGATATCGGCCTCGTCGGAGTCCCAGGTTTGCAAAAGGCGGTAGAGGCGCTCTTGTTGGTTGGCAATTTGCCGGTTTAGGCGGGCTAGACGGCGGCTGAACTCCACATCCATTTCCTCTGCCAGCTCGGGATCCGGCAGCAGGGCCAAGCGATCCCAATGGATGCCCAGGTCGGCCAAGCTTGGCGGGGGCGGATCCAACTCCTTGAGAAGGGGGAAGTCCGGAAAGGGCGATAGCTCCGTCTTGGGAGGGGCCCATTGGTTTTGATCGGGGGCAGGGGTGAGACGGGATCCGGGTGAAGGCAGGTTTGTGGGCTGGGGGGCAGGCTCCTGTCCACTGGGAGAGGAGTGCAACTGCTTCGGACTCCGTCCCGTCGGCGCGGACGGCGTTGCCAGATGGCTACTGCTGGGATCTGCCTGGGCCGACAGGGATCCCAGACTGCATAGCCAAAGGCAGACTCCTAGCCCACAAGCCCAGCGAACTGCTTTTTCCACCCTGCGCTCCTCAGTCTTTCTCAAGCCTGCTCAGGTCATTCCCAGCCCACCAAGGACTCCGTCCCGTTGATGCGAACGGCTCCGGTCCCGTTGGCGGAGCGAGATCCACGGTCGGGCATTGCCTCAAACAAAATCGAGTAGGCATCTTGCTTTTGCCCCGGCTCGAAAAGATAGCGTTGGGCAACACGAGCAGAGGCAGGCACGATGGCCACGCGCACCGGCGGATCTTCCAGCGATACCAAAGGCTGGGGATGAGACCAACGCCATCCCACCCAGCCCGCCCCTGCCAAGGCCACTACAGCCGCTGCCACCCGTCCCCAAGGGGTGCCCTTACGTTGCCGCCAGCCCAGGTCGAGCATTGGCCGCCGATCCAGCTCAGCGAACACACGGCTGATCAACAGCTCCGTCTGGGTGGAGTTCAAGGTTGGGGCCTTGAGATTGGCCAAACCGGCCTGCAGAGCTGCCAGTTGGCTGTACAGTTGCCGCGCCTGAGGATCGCTGGCCAGCCAATCTTCCACCTGCCGCGCCTCTTGAGACGACAATTCCCCATCCAAGTAGGCGCTCAACTGTTCAAAGCGCTCATCCACCACCGGCAGCTCTTGCTGGGGATCCCTGGGGTCGGGGTTGGGGTTGCCGCGAACCATGGTCATTCACCATTAAGGTAGGGTTTTAGGGTGGATTGCAAGCGGGCGCGGGCGCGGGCAATGCGAGACTTAACAGTGCCCAAAGACACCCCTGTGATCTCGGCAATTTCCTCATAAGCCATCCCCTGAATTTCCCGCAGCAGGATTGTCTGGCGAAAGGCCTGCGGCAGGTCGCGGACGGCTTGGTGCAATCGCTCATAGAACTCGCAAGTGGCGAGGTGCTCATGGGGACTGGGGCTCTCGCTGGGCAGCTCCCATTCCATCTCGCTATCCCGCATCTGAATCGGCGCATCCAGAGAAAGGGGCTGCTGCTGCCGTTTGCGCTTGCGCAGCTCGTCGTAAAACAGGTTGGTGGCAATCCGCCCCAGCCAACTGCGAAATTTTGCCGGCTCCTGTAGGCGTTTCAGGTGGCGGTAGGCCCGGATCCAAACTTCCTGGGCCAAATCATGCCGGTCGTGCCAGTCGGGAGCAAGATGGTAGAGCACCTTGTCCACATGGGCCTGATGGCGACGCATCAACTCGGCAAAAGCCTCCCGATGGGGCTGGGATCCCTGCTGACAGATCAGCACCAGATCCGCATCAGCGAGCTTTTCGGGCCGCACAGGCACGTTCTTCACCAAGACCGACCAGCGCTGGCCACTGATGTCGCTGAGGGCAGCATCCATAGGCATCCATAAGTTCTAACAACAACAGCGGAGGGATCCCCTCCCAGACAGAACCTCTGTTGCCCAGACGAAACGGCAGAGTTTGGGTTCCCCCCACCCTCAACCGCAGGGTAGCTCTAGAGGCTCTGAGGGCCATACCGGCAAGACTCTACAGCAAGACCACCTCCTCACTAGATCTTGGCGCACATGGCGGGGTGGTGGATTGCAGGATAGCTCTTGAGTTGGTAACTGGGCTACAGTGGGCTTGCGGTATGGTGAAACGTCCGACCCGCCATGGCTTCCGATGCTCCTGTTGCCCTTCTCTCCGAGCTCAAGGCGGTGCCAATGTTGGCCGAACTTTCGGCGACGTCCTTGCAATGGTTGGGATCCCAGGTCAAGCTGCGGGATATCCCGGCGGGACAGGCCCTCTTCATGCAAGATGCCTGGGGCAGCGTAGTTTACCTGATCCTCGCCGGCTGGGCTAAGGTGCGGCGGGCTTTGCGGGCGCAAGACAGCACCAAAACCCTTGCCTTGCTGGGGCCGGGCGCTTGGGTGGGGGAAATGGCGGTACTGGACGAAGCTCCCCGCTCGCGAGATGTGCTGGCCCTAACCCCGCTGCGGGTGGCCGGGATCCCGGCGGCAACCTTCAAAGCGCTGATGTTGCGGGAGCCGCAACTGTGTTACCAGCTGGCCTGCAGCCTCTCCCGTCGCCTGCGCCTGGCCAACTTGCAGGCGGATCTTGACCAGCAGAGCCCCCCGCTGCGAGTGGTGCATACGCTGGTGCAACTGGCGGAAGCTTTTGGCGAGAAGACCCCCCAGGGGATGCGCATTGTCTACCCTCCCCCCCAGGATTTGGCCGATATCAGCCAAGTTAGCCGGGAGACAGCCCTGGCGGTACTGAGCCGTCTGCAGCAGCAGGGAGTTATTCAGCCTTTGCCGGAGCAACAGTCTTTGCTGCTGATCCGGTACGCCAAACTGCTGGAGGCCACCCGTCTGCTTTAGATATTGAAGATATTGACCCATGTCTCCCCAACCGATTTCTCCCCATCCAGGACAAGAATCTGTCTGGGACTATCCGCGCCCACCTCGTCTGGAGCCCACCACAGAACTGGTGGAAGTTCTCTTCAATGGCGAGCTCATTGCCCAAAGCCGCCGTTGCTACCGCGTCCTGGAAACCAGCCACCCGCCCACCTACTACATTCCCCCCACCGACGTTCGACTGCAGTATCTCCGCCCCAGCTATCGCACCTCTTTCTGTGAGTTCAAAGGGGCTGCCTGCTACTGGACAGTTCAGGTTGGATCCCAAACAGCCGTAGATGCCGCCTGGAGCTATCCGGATCCCAGCCCGGCGTTTTTGCCCATCCGCGACTACCTTGCCTTTTATCCAGGCCGTGTGCAGGAGTGCCGGGTAGGTGGAGAACGAGTCCGGCCTCAACCCGGAGATTTCTACGGCGGTTGGATCACCTCAAAGGTCGTAGGCCCTTTCAAAGGAGAGCCGGGTAGCTGGAACTGGTAGGGGCGGAGCAGCGATTCCCGAGGGGGGATCCCTTTTACCCACGAAAAGGACTACAGTTAAGTCGATGCGGGTAAGTTGTCCAAGGACTCCGTCCCGCTGGCACGAACAGGAGAGCGCGGACAAAAACCATGACGGTGCGGGTGCCCCTCGACTATTATCGGGTTTTGATGCTGTCGGCACGGGCAGATGAGCATCAGATTGAACAGGCATATCGGGAGCGGATCGATCTCAAGCCGGGCGAGCGCTCCTGGCTGTCGGGGTTCTCGCCACAGGCTGTGGAAGCTCGCGCCCAGATGATCCAAGAGGCGGCTTCTGTGCTGCTGAACCCTGAGGCACGACGAAACTACGACGAACACCTCATGCCAACGGATCCCACCTTGACGGTGGAGGAGGCACACCTACCGGGAGTGCTGTGCTTGTATTGCGAAGCCGGAGAATACCAAGCTGCCTTGGACTTGGCTCAACATATGCTGGAGCAGGGCCACCCTGCTCGTTCCGATGCCATCTTGGCGCGGGCCATCGCTCGTCTGGAACTGGGTCGAGAAGCCTGGCAACAGGGATCCTATGAAGAGGCGGCGCGTTCCCTACAGGCGGGCTTGGCGGAGCTGGAGGAGTATCAGGCCTTTCCGCAGATGCAAGCGGAGATCCGTATCGATTTGGGCAAGCTGCGTCCCTATCGCATTTTGCAACTCCTCAGCCAAAGTGCTCCCGCCCAAGCTGGAAGACACACCGCTGATGGGAACGGGGAGCGACAGCAGGGACTGGCTCTCCTCAAAGCCATGCTGGACGAACGGGGCGGCATCGAGGGGATGGGGCAAGATGGCTCTGGCCTCAGCACCGAAGATTTCCTGCGCTTTATCCAACGGGTACGTCGCCACCTCACCCTCAAAGAACAGCAGGAGTTGTTCGAGCGGGAGGCTGAGCGTCCCTCGATGGTGGCCGCCTACTTGGCCGTGCAGGTGTTGCTGGCGGCAGGTTATCTGGAAAACCGCCCGGCTCTGGTGCGGCGTGCTCGCGGCTACCTGGCTCGTCTGGCGCAGCGGCAGGATGTGCATCTGGAGCAGGCCATCTGTAGTCTGTTGCTGGGGCAGACCGAAGACGCGCTCGCCCATCTGCGCTCCACCCAAGAAGTAGAGGCCTTGCAGTTTATCGAAGAACACTCCGCCGGTTCTCCCGACCATCTGCCGGGTCTGTGCCGCTTCACAGAAAAATGGTTTCAGGAGGAGGTGTTCCCGGAGTTCCGCGGTCTGGAAGCCGCCCAAGTGACGTTGCAAGCCTACTTCGACAACCCCCAAGTACAAGCTTACCTGGACGAAATGCCCAGCCGCGAAGACCCGCCGGCAGGGATGCTTTCTCCCAGTGCTCCGCACCGCTGTCGCGAACAAGCCCCCCATCCCCCACCTCATTTGCCTGCCGTGGTGGGTCCTGAGCCAACCCAGGAATTGTATCGCCCACCCGCCCCTTGGCAACAGGGGGTGCCAGAACCCCCGCGCCTCTCGGATTTGCCCTCCTACCGGAGCACCCCCAAGGCGGGCGTCTCTGCTCTTGCGGATGAGAGTTCTAGTGCTCCGCACCGCTGTCGCGAACGCGCCCAAGACCGTTCCCCTCAGGGGGACGGAGTCCAGGGCCTAAGGTCCGCTGGCGCGATCGGTTTGCAGGATGTGGAGCGTTACCGCCGCAGCCGCTTGGGGGGCCGTAAGCGTCCTACCTTTCCCGCTGGCGTTCGTTTGGGCTTCGCACCGCTGGCGCGAATGGCCGGGGTGGTCGGTGTGGGCATCCTCTCCCTATTGGTCATCTGGCAAATGTTGCGGGGCCTGTTCACGCCGCCGCCGGCACCACCGCTGGAGCAACCCCAGGTGCAAATTGAGCAGCCGCCGGTTGACATATCGCTACGCGACGCTTTCGCGAACGACAATCCCGGCCAGACGGAACTCACTCCCCCGCCTGAGCTAACTGGCCCTCTGGCGGAGTGGCAAGGAGTACAACAGGTGCGGGTGATCTCCAACGATGGCCTCAACATTCGCCAGCAACCCAGCCTGACAGGAGCCATTGTCGGGACAGCCCCACGCCAAGCCCTGCTGCGGGTGGTGGAGGTGCAGGCTGGGGAGGGACAGGTGCCCGTCTGGCTGCGCATTGAGCGAGATGGCGCGCCCGGGGGATGGGTCGCCGCCCAGTCGGGCTCCACCCGTCTGGTGGAACGGCTCTAGCTCTCCCTTGCTGCCAGCTGTTATTGCTCCGCAACGCTGCTGCGACCGCGCTACGGGGACGGAGTTCTCGGTCCCGCCCTTTTAAGGGGTATAGTCTGCTTCCTTCTCAACTGTTGTGGATATTCTGCGCAATGCCCCGCTGGGGATTTATCTGGAAGAGCCTCGCACCTGGCTACATTGCCTGGATCCGCGAGTCAAGCTGGCCTGGCTGCTCAGCTTTCTCCTCAGCCCCATTTTGGCCGGCAATAGTTGGCGCTTGGCCGTGGTGGTGGCTCTTCTGCTGCTAACTGTGGCGGCCCGTCTGCCGCGCCGGGTTTGGTCGGGCCAACTCTCCCTGGTGCTGGCCCTGAGCCTGCTCACCTTTGGGATCACCAGCTTGGCGCCGGATGGATTGGGGGTTTTTCCCCAACCGCAACGGCAGGATATGCAGGTGGTGGGCTATGGGCTGACCGGGATCCCCGCTGTTCCCGTTAGCGGTGCAGGGCACTTCGACTTGGCCGTAGAACAGGGATCCCCAGACCGTGCCTGGCGGGAGCAAACCCGTGCTTGGCAAACCCCTTACCGCTACCGCCTTGTTCAATTTTCCCTGTTGGGGCGAACCTTTCAGGTCTCCCGCCGTTCTCTATCGGTGGCGCTGCGGCTGGGCACCCTCATTTTTACGTTGCTCTACGCTACCCATTTGTTTCTGTTGACCACGGCCCCCGAAGAAATTGCCGAGGGGATCGGCCAATGGTTGCAGCCTCTCAAGCGTTGGAGATGGCCGATTGCCGAAGTAATTCTCACCCTCACCTTGGCGCTGCGCTTTCTGCCTTTGGTGATGGAAGAGGTGCAAAACTTGGCGCGGGCGGTGCGAACTCGGGATGTGCGCTGGGGATCCCTAAGTTTCCGGGGCGGGATGCAAACCCTGCTGGCCTTGGTGGAGCGCTTTTTTGAAAACTTGCTCCTGCGTGCCGAACAGACGGCTATGGCAATGCAGGCCCGTGGGCTGACCGGCCCAGACCATCCCCTGCGCTGGCACCGCCTACAACTGCGGCGGCTGGATCGCGGCCTACTGGCTCTACTGCCCCTGTTTTGGCTGCTCAGAACCTTGTCCCCCTAAGGTGACCGGCAACACAGCTTTTTCCTACCCAGGGGGATGGGGCTCGTCGCTGCCCATCGGCAGGAGCAGCCGAGAGACACAACGCCCATCGGAAGAGAGGTAAAAGGAGAGCTGGCCCCCCATCCGCTGCACCACCCGTTGACACAGGCTGAGTTCCAGACCAGGACTTACCGATAGAGGCGACTTGAGCAGAGGATCCGCGTAGATCACCTGGTTCGGATCCAACTGAAGGGCGGCCATCAGGTGAGGGTCGAAGCTGCCCTGATCCACCACCAGCAGCTCTGCATAGCCAAAGGGCTCCGCATCGCTATCGCGAACGCTGGCTTGGCTCCACAGATCCAGCCGCCCCCCTTCCGGGCTGCGCAAAATAGCGGCTGTCAACACCTCCCAGAGCACCATCTCCAGTCGTTCGGGATCCCCCTGGACGGCAATGCTCATGTCCCCATGGGCCCGCGGCCACAGCTTGCGTTTTTGGGTCAGGGCCTCCACTCGGCGTAGGCTTTTGCGCACCAAGGTTGCCAAGGGCACCGACCGCGACTGCGGCTGCACCTGCCAAGTTTCCGACTGCAACAACGGCCCTGTGGAGACGGTCAGATCCCGCAGCCCTCTGCCGATCTCCACCACCTTTTGCCAGCGGGTGGCTTCGTCTCCGGGAATCTCCGGCACCTGACCCAGGCGGCGCAGGCTGTCCAGAAGGGCATTCTGCATGTCCATCAGGCGGCGGTGTTTGTACCAGTTCAACTCCCTGAGCACCTCCTGCTGCTCTTGCAAAGTTTGCATCCAGAGCAAGCGCCGCACCGTCCAGCCGCAGGTCTGGGCGATCAACATCACAGCCGCCCGCTCGTCGGGATCCCAAACCTTGCCCGCTTCTGCCCCCAAGATCAAAACTCCCAAAGCTCCCGCCTGCGAGGAGTTTGTCTCCCCCAGCGCCACCAGCAGCCAGGATCCCAGGCCGGCAGCAAAGTGCTCCGCACCGCTGACGCGACTGAGCCAAGTGCGGCTGGCAGGGGGGATCTGGGTGAGCGGCAGAGGTTCTGCCGACTGCAGCGCGTAGGCCAGTAGGGGATCTTGCAGGTCGATCTCGGTGGGGCCGGTCTCCGTCCCGGCAGCGGTAGTAAAAGGCCCCTGGAGCTGAGCCCGGCTTTCCCCCGGCTGCCAACTAACCATGAGCGCCAGAGGGATCCCCAGCAATTGGGCCGTCTGTCGAGTGGTAGTGGTGTACAGATCTGACAAGGTGGCCGAGTTTTGCAAGGTTAAACAAGTGGTGATCAGGCCCTTGAGCAACTGCTCTTGTCGTTGCCGGCGTTGTTCTGACCGAATTTGCCGCAGGATCACCCCCACCTGTTGGGCAATCCCCCGCAGCAGTTGCCGCTCTTCCCGGCTCCAGGCCCGTAGCTGGGGATGCAACACCAAGAGCAGCCCTTCCACGGGTGTGTTGGCCCCGGTATGGGTCAGCATCAAGGAACGAACTCCTGCCAGTTCCTGCCGCCAAGAGAGCAGGCGCAGATCTTGGTCGTAGTTTTCTGCCACCACCACCTCGCTGCGCATGAGATCCTGCCAGTCCTGGTCGCTCAGAGGGCTGAGCTGCTGTGGCAAAGTCTGCTTGCCTTCCCTGCGGTACTCGTAGAAGAGGCGGGGGATGGGGCTGTCGGGATCCACCGTCAACACGGCCACTGCACCGACTTTCAGGCGCTGGGCCAGGCCGACAACGGCTTGCTGGAGAGCCTGTTGCAGCTCCGCCGGGTTGTAAAGCGAGCGGCCCACCTGTTGCACAAACTCTTGGTCATCGGCCAACTGGCGAATGCGGCGATCCAGATTTTCTAGGGGGGCAGCCAAGGCCAACCCATTGGCGGCAGCGGCCACCAACTGTCGCTCAGCGGCTTGCCAGGTACGGGGCACATCGGATTGCACCCAGATAAACCCCAGCAGATCCTTTTCCAGCAAAATCGGGGCCGCCAAAACGGCCTGGGCCCGCAACTGCTGCATCAGCTTGGGGGGAACCTCAGAGCGAGTCGTCCCTGTGCCGCCCACCACCACCTGGCCATCGGCGAGGGTGTAGTACATGTCCCCCAATTCCCGCAGCGAAAGGCTGACCTCCCCTGTTGGCCCTGCTCCGACTTTAGCCCCTTTGGGAACAGGGGGCTGAGAGGACTCCGTCCCCCCGCTGTTGCCAACAGCTTTGGGGACGCTCCCGTGGGGAACGAACTGCCCCTGGCTGCGCTCGTGCCAATACACCTGAATGTGGACAGCGCCCAGAAAAGACTGTAACTCCTGCCTCACCAGGCTGACCCGTTCCTGCAGGGATCCCACCTGGCGCATCGCCGTTCCCAACCTCAGGAGCGGATCCTCAAGGCGCTTTTCGGTCTGCTGCTGCCAAGCGTTTTCCAACTCCTGCAGAGAGGCTGCCAACTGCCCCAGCAAAATTCCCAAGAGAGCCTTTTCGTCCTCACGGGTGGTAACCCCCCACATTTGGGATCCCAGCATCAGGATCCCCAAGCAGCGCCGCCGTCCCACTGCCGTTCGCGACAGCGGGCCGTAGGCCGAGAAGGGATAAATGAAACAGCCCTGGATCCCGCCCAGTCGCCTGGCCTCCCGCTGCCAAATGCCCATGCGCGGCTCCTGAGAGAGGTCAGGCAGGCTGATCGGTCGCTGCTCGATCACCACCTGCTCCAGGATCTCCCCCGGCTGTAGAGGATGCACCGCCCGCAGTAGGGTTTGATCCTCAAGAAGGGTCACTCCCCCCTGACCCACCAACTGGTGATTTGGATAGTCGTAAAAGGCCAGCCAGATCAGCGGCGCCCCAAACGCCGCCTTGACATACTCCAGCGTGAGCTGAACGAGGGTGTTGGCATCGCTCTGCTCCCGCATCTGCTGCAAGGTTGCTTGCAGGGCCACCAGGGGAGATATTGGCCCAGCTCTATCGGAATGAGGGGGAACAGACTGAACCATACCTGTGTGGAGCTATTCTGCGGGTTCCTCTGCAAGTCAATGCCCTCTCAGCCAGATCTCCGTCGGATCTGAGCCTTATTTGTTGCTGGGCAACGCTGAGGCAACAGGTGAGAAGAAGAGAGCCCGGACTTGTTGCTGTTTGGAACAACTTTGGCATACTCTCCGCCCCAAGGGGCAGGGATTCTCGACGTCGGGCGTTCGCCCCATCCTCGACGCAGTGAAAGATTTGGTTTTCATCTCTCACCCAGCCCCAGTGTAGTCTGTCTGCAGCCGTCCTTCATGGCTTCCTAACTTCCCTGGGGTTGGTCGCGGAACGCTTGGAGCATGACTCTAGTCAATAATAAGCTCAACTATACTGAAAATAATGTATAATATGTTCATTACGGATTACTACCAGTTGATCTTTCTGTTTACTTTCGAGTCTGCCAACATGGTAGCCAAAGCAAAGCAGAAAATTGGTAGTAAGACGACACGGAAACTGCGCTTTGGGTATTCTACTCAAAGCTTTGCGGGATACCGCCATTCTGTTTGGAAACAAACAGAATGCTATCGCTGCATAGTTGAACAGTGATGTTCAGCAGTGTTCAGCGTAAATGTATCAGAGTGTCTCAATCTAGTTTGGAATGACTGTAATTTCAGGAAGGCTTCACCACTGGGATCCCTCGCAGCTTGTGAGTATGGGTCACCAAGCTCTGGACAAAGTGTTGAAAGCGCTGTTGTAGCTTCTCGTCTTTGAGATTGCCTTGCTCGTCAAAAGCGTTCCAAGCCCGACCGATGGCGATTTGCTCTGGGATCACCCAGCCATGCACCCAACGCACAATCAAGCGCATCTGGTTCAGGGTATTGCTGTTGCTCTCGCCGCCCAAAACGCTGATTAACCCAAAGACCTTACCCTCCAGTTGCTCAAAACTCAACAGATCCAGTGCATTTTTCAGGCTGCCGCTGATGCCGCCGTGGTACTCCGGGCTGGCTAGGATGATCCCATCCGCCCGCTTCATGGTTGCTCGTAGGACTGCCACATCGGGATAATCTGCATAGGATTCCGAGCCATCCACAAAGGGCAACTTCATCTGCCGCAGATCGAGGATGTGCAACGGGATCCCCAACTTCTCAAACTCGCGCCGCGCCACCTCCAGCGCCTGGTACGTCAGGGAATTGGGCCGCAAGCTGCCCCCGATTGCCACGAAACGAGCCGCAGAGGTTTCAGCCATGGTGGTTTGAGGATTGCCAGTGAGGGCTTGTAGAGGAGACATGGGCCGGACTCCCGAGCAGACATCAGTTACGTTGCAAACAATCATAACTCATACCAACTTCGAGTTGTAAAGATTTCCTTAACTTTTCTGCTCCGCAACGCTAACACGTTTGCCGAAGGGTCGCGTAGCGATAGCAGCCGGATTCCTATCCAGAACTGGGGATCTGAATACCTCTCGGCAAAGGGATCCAAGGCCAACGGATCACCTGCAGCAGGTTGGAAAAATCATCCCGCCAGACGGGATCCCCGGCCTGGGGCAAAAGGGGCTGCCAGGGATCCAGTTCCTGCAGGACTCCAGAGTTTTGGGCCAAAGGGCTCCGCCCTGCTGAGGCGGTCGTCGAAGCGTCGCGCGGCGATAACAGCACCCAGTGGGAAGGGGCCAGCCCCGCCTGGCGTTGCTCAGGGGAGAGATCCCGGTGGTCTTGGTGCCAAGCGTGAAGCTGCAGGGATCCGGCCAGGCCAGCCAACAGCGGGGCCAGGTCGAGGTGGCGGTTGGTGATGTTGAAGAGCAGCCAGCCGTGGGGCTTGAGCTTGCTGAGGTAGAGGGCCAAAGCCTCTTGCGTGAGCAAATGCACCGGCACTGCGTCAGAGCTGAAGGCGTCCATCACCATCAGGTCATAGCTGCCCTCTGGGATCCCCTTGAGGCTGAGCCGGGCATCACCGAGGATGACCTGCACCCGCGCCCGCGTCTGGGCCCACCGGAGATAGGAAAAATAGCGCCCCGCCCAATCGGCCACGGTGGGATCCAACTCGAAAAACGTCCACTCATCCCCTGGCTCGGCATAGGCGGCCAACGTGCCGATCCCCAGCCCCAATACGGCAATGGCGGGCATGGGATCCACAGTCTGGGCTCTGAACGCCGCAAACACCTGCCCAACCGGCCCAGACCGAGAAAAATAGGTCAGCGGCTCCAGCGCTTTTTCCGGATCCAAGTTTTGGCTGCCGTGTAGAGTGGTGCCGTGCAGAAGGCCACGAAAGGATCCCTGCTCAGTCCGGTACTCCACGATCCGGTTGAGGCCGAAGGCGCTGCGCTCGCTGTGGATCACCTGCAGTCCCGGCTGCAGCCAGGGTTGCCCCAGCAGCACAACCAACCCCGCCAGCGCTCCCACCCAACCGACCTTGCCTTGCCAACTTGGGGCTCCGCCCCGCTTCTGGGAAGGGCTTTCTGCTGACGCCAACAGCGCCAGCACCGCCCAGCCCAAAGCCAAACCCACCCCAGCGCCCACCTGCAGCAACGCCTGCGGTCGAAAGTGCAACAGCAGCAAGGGCAGGAGCAGCCCCAGCCCCAGCCACAGGCCCACCCGCCCCCCCTGAGCCCCCAGCACTGCCAGCGACATCCCCAGCAACAGGGGATATTCCAGCACTGTCTCAAACACCTGCGGTGCCAAGAGGGCAGAGAACATTCCCCCTAAGCTCCCCCCCAAAGCCAGCCACAGGTAAAACTGCGTCAACTGCTCCACCGGCGGGCGACGGCAAGCCAACCGGCTGTGGCAGCCCCAGCTCACCAGCCCAAAGGTGGTCAGATGCAGCGGCAAAAGCAAAAAACCCGGCCTCACCCAGCCCAAGACCTGTGTCCCCACCGCCCCGCAGGCCAGAAGAGCTGTCGTTCCCAAAACCCCCTTATTGGGGTGGATCCCCCCGAAAGCCAGCATGAATGTCAGCAGATAGATCCCCAGGGGGATGGCCCACAACAGGGGCACCGCCGCCACGTCGGTGGTCAACAGAGTGGTGACCGCCACCAACAGGCCCGCCGGCAAAAAAGCCAGCCCCGCCCAGCGCCAACGCTCTCGCCAGGAAACAGCCCAATTCCCCAGAGCAGCGCCGGATCCCTGGGAATCCGCCTCACGTTCTTGGTGCTCGGCAACGCCGTTGCAACTGAGCAGCAGACCCACCCCGCTTAGCAGCACCAGGGCTGCCACCAGCGCGTAGGATCCCGTCCACAGGAGAGTTTGCCCAGCCAAAGACAGACGAGGCTCCAACACCAGCGGGTACCCCAGCAGCCCGCCCAAGCTGCCGGCATTGCTGGCCACATAGAGAAAATAGGGATCCAAAGCCTCCCGTTGCCCCGCGACCCCTCTTGCCGCCAACCCCCGTTGCAGCAACGGCGTCGTCGCCGACAGGAGAAACAGCGGCACCCCAGCTCCCAAAGTCAAGTTTGCCAACAGAGCGAGAGGGGGCCACCATCCTTCCGGTTGGCCGGGGATCCCCAGCTGAAAGGGCAGAAGCCTCAGCCCGACCAGCAGCAAGATCCCGTGGATCAGCACCCCCATCCTGGGATTGAGGCCGCGCCCCAGCCGATCTGCCCACAGGTAGCCCAAAAGCAGGGTGGCCTGAAAAAAGGCCAGGCAGGTATTCCACACCAGGGGGGATCCCCCCCACAGCGGCAACAGCAACTTGCCCAGCAGCAACTGTCCCCAGAAGAGGCAAAAAGCGCTACCAAACAAGCTGAGGCCAACTAGCCAAACCAAAGCCGACCCACCGCAAAACCCTCAACTGCCAGTATTCCCCACTTTCTCCCGGAAGCTTGAGATGGGATGTTGTAGCCGCTTGGTGGTGCCCCTTGGGATCACCCAACTCAGAGGAAGGCCGATCCTTGTTCCTCGATTCAAGTGCGCCAACGGGTGGAAGGGGGCCACCCTCCGCCAGTACTCTCAGCTAGAAATCGCAGGAGCCCCGCACTGTACCCGTAGGGTCAGTGCCGGGAGGAATGCGAGGTTACAATAGAACCATGACCCAAGTCCTGACCGTCTCCTGCAAGCTCAAGGTAGCCCAGTCGCAAGCCGCCAAATTGGACGCGACTTTGGAGGCTTTTGGCCAAGCCTTGAATTGGGTCAACCAGAACACGCCGGAGAAGATCGTCAACGCGGTCAAGCTGCAATCCCTTTGCTACTACGAGACTCGAGCCCGGTTTGGCTTGTCCAGTAACTTGGCAAGGACTACGTCCCGCTTACGCGACCAACAGGTGTGCAGACGGGTAGCGGGTTCCCGCAAAGTGGCTAAGCAGAAAAAGCGTCCCGTCAAGGAGTTTAAGAGCGGCTTTGTTACCTACGACGCTCGCATCTTTTCGTTCCGTCAAAAAGACTGGACGGTGTCGCTGACCACGGTGGAAGGGAGAGAACGCTTTGAACTGGCCATTGGCAACTACCAGCGTGGGATGCTGGCTGGTTCCAACCCCAAATCTGCCACCCTGGTCAAGCGCAAAGATGGCTCCTACTACATCCAGATTTGCGTAGAGAAAAAACCACCCAAGCAACAAGATACCGACAAGGTGATCGGGGTGGACTTGGGAAGGACAGATATTGCCCATACGTCAGAGGGGGACAACTGGAATGGACAGCAGTTGAACAGAGTCCGAGACCGCTACTCCCGGTTGAGGGCGGTACTCCAACGCAAAGCCAGTAAGGGCACACGCAGTTCGCGGCGCAGATGCAGAGAACTGTTGCAACGGCTGTCTGGCAAGGAAAGACGCTTTCAAGTGTGGGTCAATCATCGCATCTCCAAAACTATTGTCTCCAGGGCAAAAGCTACCAACAGCGCTATTGCTCTGGAAGACTTGACAGGGATCCGGGAAAGGGTCAATCAACAACCCCGCAGCAAAACCGAAAGGCGCAGGGCCAACAGTTGGGCGTTCTACCAACTACGTCAGTTTCTGGAGTACAAGGCGAGGGTTGCAGGGGTTTCTCTGATTCTTGTGCCGCCTGCCTACACGTCGCAGACCTGCCACTGGTGTTTGCACATCCATCCCGATCCTGCGCAATCCTACCGCAGTGGGAAGAAGTTTAAGTGTGGGCACTGTGGATGGGAAGGAGATGCGGACTTAAATGGTGCAAACGTAATTGCGCTTTTGGGGGCTGTCGTAAACCAGCCTGGAGGTCCAGGCCTGTTTTGTTCTCTGGTAGAGCAGAGCAGGCTCAGGGCTGCTGAAAGCCCGCTTCGTACCGCTTAGCGGTCGGAGCCGGGTAGTTTACTTGCCCCGATCACAAGGACTTTGTCCCGCTGTCGCGAACGGTTAGGATCGCAACGCTGACTCAAACCTACACTGCACCCCCATGTTGCCATGCAGCGCCAACGCGAACACAGAGCATCGCTGGCTCTGGCGTGACCAGCCCATTCGCTACCAACAGTCGGGATCCACAGGCCCAGCCGTGTTGCTGATCCATGGCTTCGGGGCCAGCAGCGACCATTGGCGGAAAAATTTGCCGGAGCTGGGGCAGCACTGTCAGGTGTATGCGATTGATTTGTTGGGGTTTGGGGGATCCGCCAAGCCCCTGCCGGGATCCCCTTTGCCCTACACCTTCGAGACCTGGGGATCCCTGGTGGCCGATTTTGTGCGGGAGGTGATGGGCCAGCCGGCCTACCTGGTGGGCAACTCGATTGGGGGCATCGTGGCTTTGCAGGCGGCGGTTCTGGATCCAGCCCAGGTTTTAGGGGTAGCGATGTTGGATCCCTCGCTGCGGCTGTTGCACGAGCGGAAACGAAAGCAGATCTCCTGGCTGCGCCGCCGGTTCACCCCTTTGCTGCAATCCCTGCTGGGGTGGCCCCCCTTTGGTCATTTCTTCTTCGCTCAAGTGGCCCAGGCTAGGGCCATTCGCAATATCCTTCTACAAGCCTACGGACGCAAAGAAGCGGTTACCGAGGAACTGATCCAGCTTTTGCTCAAACCCGCTTTGGAGCCGGGGGCGGCAGAGGTCTTTTTGGCCTTTGTGCGCTATTCTCAGGGGCCTTTGGCTGAAGATCTCTTGCCTCAGCTCACCTGTCCCGTCTTGATCTTGTGGGGGGAAGCGGATCCCTGGGAACCCATTGCTCTGGGGCGGGCCCTGGCAGAGTTTCCTTGCGTGGTGGGGTTCATCCCATTGCCGGGGGTCGGCCATTGCCCCCAGGATGAAGCCCCAGAGCTGGTCAACCCGCTGCTGTTGGACTGGATCCGGGATCCCACCCGAAAACCTGAGAAAGGACTCCATTCTCTCCCCCCAGAAGAGGGGAGCTAGGAAGCGGCGCAGCAAGAGCTTCCCTGGGCTCAAGGATGGCGCGGGCTGCCCTTGGAATTCTCATAATCTACGCCCGACCAAGGTGCTCCAGTTGATCCAGGTTGGGGCCCCTCAGCCGGAATGCCTGGCCAAACCCCTGGATGAAGCTACCAGTTTTGGGGACGATCTGACAGAAGTGAAAATCCGCCAAACTTAGGATCATCTCGGCAATCTCGTACTTGGCGCGATAAAGGGCCTCAAACCCCTGCGCCTGCGCCTCCTCGCGGCTGAGAAACTGGGCTTCTCCGCTCACCATCACCCGCGGCAGGGCGTGGTTACTGCGGGGATCCCCTGGCGTAGGCGGCTCGTGGATGAGTAGCGCGGCCCGGGGATCCGCCCGCAAAGCCTGGGTGTGGGCAGAAAGATCGCTGATGACAATGGCAAAGCGCAAGGGATCCCGCTGCACCACAAAAGGCACCAACGACACCGCCGGGGATCCCTGCTCCAGCACCGCCAAGCTGGCCACCGGCTGGCCATCCAGCAGCATATTTAACTGTTCCAGCACCGACATGGTTGTCCTCCAGTCCCCTTGCTATTATCAGCTCCCCTGTACTGGGACAAGAGCCACAACCCTGCTTACAGGCTGTTCCTGGCCTGGTTGAACTCTGCCCGGCAGCTCGGAGCGTTGGGCATTAACGTTGTAAATAAAACTTTACAATCCTACGCAAAGCGAGCTACGCTGGGAAAGAAAGCACGAGGAGAACCCTATGACCCGATATCGCTCCGTTGTCGTCGAAGAAGGTGGTCGGCTGAACAACTACGCCATCGAGCCGGAAATGTATGTGGACAGCACCCCCCGCGTGGGCTTCACCGAATATGCAGAGCGCTTGAACGGGCGTTTGGCAATGATCGGCTTTGTTGCCCTGATCCTGTTTGAAGCTCTGTCCGGTACCACCCTGCTCGGCTGGCTGCAATCCCTGGGCCGATAAGCCAAAGAGCGCTTCCTAGGAAGAGGGCTGTCTCTAATCGCCGATTGACTGTTCGCGATAGTGGGACGGAGTCCTCACTTTGCTGCACAGTTCTCTACAACCTGATGTGCAAACGCTAGGCAGTTGTGCGAGTGTGCAGGGAGCGGGTGGTTAGGTTTATGTTTCTAGACCCCAGCTACCGCTTGAAATGTACCCCAAGCTCTGGGGGAAGTGACATACTCCCATCACTGACCCTACGGGTACAGTGTGGGCTTCTCGCTTCATTGGGGAGCCTACGCAAGAACCCTCTGCGAGCAGACACGGGATGTCCCACCGCGTAGCTGCACCAGATTCCGGCAAAAGCCGTTTTGTGCAACTACTCTCACCATACACCATGTGGGGGTATCTGTATCCCGACACTGACGCTACGGGTACAGTGCGGGGCTTAGCTAACCCCACACCCCGACAAGCTAACGCCTGTGGAGACTCCTCTGGCGGGGTGGTAGGTCTAAAACCTACCGCTAGTCAAGGGTTGCTGAAGCAGGAAGAAAGCAACAGCGCTGAGCAAAAATCTGTTCTGTTCAGTGCTGTGTAGGTCTTTCAGAGTGGCATCTCCCAGTGCAGCTCGACATGGGTATGGCCTTCTGGGGTGCGGGTGCGATGCCAGGATCCCTTGGGTAGATAGCGGGCGATGGTGTTCATGGCCTTGCTGCCGTAGCCGCCGCTGAGGCCGGGAGCGTACTCGATACCATCGTTGACCACGGAAAGGCAGCAGTGGCGCTCCGTTTGGGCCAGCGACACCTTGACAAAGGAAGCATTGCCTTTGGGGGGTTGTACATGGGCGATGACATTGCCGATGGCCTCCCGCAAAAAGCGCAAGATGTCTTCTCGCTGATCAAACCACTCACCGGTGTTGGGCTCCTGCAGCGGTTGCAGTTGGCGCTCCACAGACAGCGTCAGGCTGCCCGCTTGGATCAGCTCGTCCAGATAGATCTCGATGCCTCGATGCAGCCCTTCTCGTAAGCTGGGGGAGATGCGCAGCTTGGCGGCTAGGGTGCGCACATCGTTGAGCTGATTCCGGATCCCGCGTCCGATCCTCTCCAGTTGTTCGAGCAGGTGATCGTAGACGGCGGGGTCGGGCGACCTGCCTTGCTGCTGCTGCCATTGCAAGCTCTCCAAGTTGTCCATCACCACCTTCAGCTCCTGCAGCTCGCGATCGTGAATGTCGGTGGCTACCCGGTAAAGCAACTTGCGGGCTTGGTCGATAGCTGCCTCCTGTTCGGCCCGACGCAGACGCTCCAATTCCTGCTGTTGGGCCAAGAGCCGCTCCTGATTCTCCACAATGATCAAAGTGAGCAGCAGGCTTACCCCCGTTAGCCCACTGGCCAGGGCCGGCAAGACGAGAGGCCAAACCCAACGCCCCAGTAGAAACTGGGCCACAGCCCACCCTTCGTAAACGGCAAGCCCCACCACAGGCCGCAGGAGAAACTGCTGTTGCTTCCAGCCCCAAGGGCTCAAAAGTGCTCCGCACCGCTGACGCGAACGTAGGGGGGGACGATAAAGCACCAAAAGCAGTCCCGTTCCCACTCCCAGCAGCAAGACCACCGCAGCCGCCACCCCCTCTGGCACAGATTGGTAGACCTCTCCGGTGAGCAGGCTGGAGAGGATTTGCGCCTGCAACTCCACCGCCGCAATCTGGGATCCATCCGCAGTCCGCACTGGGAAGGTTTCGGGGTAGCCGCCCACAAAACCCACCAGGACAATTTTGTCCCGCAGTTGGTCGGCAACTTCGGGATCGAGGGGAGGGATCCCTTCTTGGCCGCGGCAGGCTTGGCTGGGGTTGATCATCGGGGCAACAGACCCGGATCCTGCCTGGAGAACAGCTGGAGGGCAAACCCGTTCGATGGGGATGATGGGGATCCCGTGCTGGGAGCCGAGGGGGTTGAATTGAATCGGCTGCAAACCCCGTTCTCGAAACCAGCGGCTGGCCCGCTCCGGGTCGTATTTGGCAAAAGCCAGAGCCTCGACCGAGGCGAACATCTGCTCCTCTTGGCTGTCGCGGCGCAGGTAGAGCCCCCGCAGCTGGGCCTGGCGCAGGATCCCGGCCCTATCCACCCGATATTGCACCACCCCCTGCACATGCTCTGGCGGCACCAAGTACTCCAGCCGCAGGGAAGAAAAGGGCAGGAAATGGTTGTAGATGTTAATCTCGGAGCGGCCAAAGCTCTCGCTGCTGCGGGTGGCCAAGACCAAGCGATCTGGGTAGCGCTGTACCACCTGACGCAGAGGGGCATCTAAGTTCTCGTTGCCCAGGTTTTGAGGTACCACAAAGCTGCTGGGCAGGTTTAGCACCACCACCCTGGCCTTGGCTTCTTCCAATAGACGCAACGTCAGGCCGGCGTAGTTGGCCCGTTCCAGAAGGAAGTCAACTTGATGTTGGCCAAGGTGCTCTGCACCACTGGTGCGGCCATTGCTTTCCCCCTGTCCGCTGTTCCCGTTAGCGGGAACGTGCTCCGCACCGCTGTCGCGATCGAGTCCTATACGACCATCAATGCCGACGATCACCACCTCGGGAGAGGGCTGCTGAGGGCCACGCCAAGCGTACAGCCACTCCTGGGCGTCGCTCTCCATCCGCACCAACAAAGGATGCTGAGCAGAAAGGTTAAGCAGAGCAGCCCAACCCAAGCCCCAAGCCAACGCCCAGCCCAGCCGCCGCCGGGAGGGGGACAGTCGAGCTGGAGAAGTATAGCCTTGGCCAACGAGAAAGGGAGGGACGGGATCCGGCATATTGCAAAGGGCTTTGCACCGCTGACGCGACCACACGAACGGCAGTGCAGACGCGAGCCAGCTAAAAAGCGCTCCGCACCGCTGTCGCGATGGAGTTTTCTCTGCCATTTTGGCCGCTGCCGGCGGCTGTCGAGGGGATCCCTGGCCCCCCCGTTGCTGGGGGAAAACCGCAGCCTCAGTGGTGATGGTTGCGCACCCGCGCTGCTTCCTCAGGGCTAATGCCGAGGCGAGTGAGGTTGATACGGCCTTTGTGATCGATGCTGCGCACCTTGACCACCACCTCATCCTCCACAGCCACCTCATCTTCCACCCTGCCGACGCGGTACTCCGCCAGTTGCGAAATGTGGATCATGCCCTCTTTGCCGGGCAAAAACTCCACAAAAGCGCCGATGGGGATGATGCGGGTCACCTTGCCCAAATACACCTGCCCCTCTTCCACCCGCCGCACCAGATTTTCGATCATCGCCCGCGCCGCCTCCGCCTGGCCGCCCACCGAGGAAGACACGGTGATTGTGCCGTCGTCGCTGATGTCCACCTTGGCCCCTGTCGCTTCGGTGATGCCGCGCACGGTCTTGCCACCGGGGCCGATGATCTTGCCGATGTCCTCCGGATCCACCTTGAACGTGAGCAGACGGGGAGCCGTTTTGGCCAACTGGGGTCGAGGCGCAGCAATCGTCTCCAGCATCTTGTCGAGGATGAACTCGCGTCCGGCCTTGGCTTGCCGGATGGCCTGTTCCACCACGTCAACGGTGATGCCGGTGATTTTCATGTCCATTTGCAGAGCGGTGATCCCCGCCCGCGTACCGGCCACCTTGAAGTCCATGTCGCCCAGAAAGTCCTCGATCCCCTGGATGTCGGTGAGGATGCGCACCTCGTCCCCCTCCTTGATAAGACCCATGGCCACCCCGCTGACCGGCGCTTTGATCGGCACCCCAGCATCCATTAGGGAAAGAGTGGAGCCACAGACGGATCCCATCGAGGTGGAGCCGTTGGAGGAGAGCACTTCCGACACCACCCTCACCACGTAGGGAAACTCCTCTTCCTTGGGCAGCACCGGCACCAAGGCCCGCTCCGCCAGCGCCCCATGACCGATCTCCCGCCGTCCCGGCGAGCGTGAAGGCCGCGTTTCTCCCACCGAAAAGCCCGGAAAATTGTAGTGGTGCATGTAGCGCTTCTCATCCACCGGGTGCAAGTCGTCCAGCTCCTGGGCATCGCCGGGGGTGCCGAGGGTGGTAATGGAAAGGACTTGGGTGAGGCCGCGATTGAACAGGGCACTGCCGTGCACCCTTGGGATCAAACCCACCCGGCAAGAGACCGGTCGCACCTCGTCCAGCTTGCGCCCATCCACCCGCACCCCCTCTTGCAGGATCTGCTGGCGCATCAGCTTCTTGAGCAGAGCCTTGAACTGATTGTCCAACTCCTTGGGATTTTCCAGAAGATAGAGCCGCAAGGGATCCCCCTCTGGCCGTTCCTGGATTTGGGCCTCCAGCTTGGCCTTGAGCTCCTCCAGTTGCTGTTCCCGGCTGGTCTTGTCCAAAAACTGCCTGAGAATGGAGCGAATGCCCTCCTGAGCCTGCTCTTCTACAAAGGCAATCAGCTCCTCGTCTTTGGGGGGAGGGGGCAGCTCTACCGGGGTGATGTTGAGATCCGCCAGGACTTGCTGTTGGGCTTTGAGCAGCTCCTGGATGGCCTCAAAACCAAACTCGATGGCCTCCACCACATCCTTTTCCGGCAGTTGGTTGGCCCCGGCTTCCACCATGATCACGCCATCGGCACAGCCGGCCACCACCAGATCCAGATCGCCCGCCTCAATTTCGGCATAGGTGGGGTTGAGGATAAATTCATCCTTGACCAAGCCCACCCGCACCGCCGCCACGGGGCCATTGAAGGGGATGCGAGCGCCGTGAATGGCTAACGAGGCTCCCAAAATACACAACACATCGGGCGGCACCGTATCATCTACAGAGAGGGTGGTGGCCACCACCTGCACATCATCCCGCAGCCATTCCGGGAACAACGGACGAATGGGTCGGTCTATTAAGCGAGAGATCAAAGTGGCCCGTTCCGGTGGCCGGCCTTCTCGCCGCAGATATCCCCCTGGGATCCGCCCCGCTGCGTAGAGGCGCTCTTCGTAATCGACCAACAAGGGCATAAAATCAACGCCAGGCCGGCCTGGCTGCCGTGTGGCGGTAACCAAAATCGAGGTTTCGCCCGAAGTCAGCCAAACCCCACACCCTGCCTGAGGGGCCATCAGCCCAATATTGATGTCAATTTCCCGCCCATAAAAGGAAATCGACCGAGTGTATTCTGCCATGTAACGCTTCGCCTTCTTTTTTTCTTGCCGCTATCGTAGCATTCTCCTTTTGCTCCTTTTCAGCCCCCGCTGACCGGAGGGATCAGGGCGACTTCGTCTTCCGCCGATAGGGGAGTGTCGGCAGCTACAAAATTGAGGTTGAGACCGAAGCGCGTTTGGGAGCGCCAAGGAGCCAAGCTGGGGTAGCGCTGGATCAGTTGATCGCACAGCTGCCCGACGGTGGTACCAGGGCTCACCTGCAGGCGCATCTCGGTTTGTCCGATTACTTCTTGATAGACGGCAAAGAGCTTCAGCGTGATGGGAAAAAGCTCATCGGAGGGCAAATTTTGGGCAGCAGCCATCGGTAGCGCTCCCACCTGCTTTGGACGGTCTTGTAAACCATCTTGGGCAAGCTTGGGCCTGGCCGTCCACCAGAATCCTCTGCCCATATCCTACTCATCAGGGATCCCTACAGCCACAGAAAAATCGGCTCCGGGGAAAAGATGCCGTCTTTCAGATTCCAGTGAACTGTTCTTCTGGCTCTGGCCGGGGATTCGTGGCAAGGCTAGGGTAGGCCAAAAGCTTGCTTGGCAGCCAACCGGTTTCTGTGCTGATGCTAGAGCCAGTAAACTACCCGGCTCCGACCACTAAGCGGTACGGAGCGGGCTTTCAGTAGCCCTGGGCCTGCTCTGCTCTACCAGAGAACAAAACAGGCCTGGACCTCTAGGCTGGTTTACGACAGCCCCCAAAAGCGCAATCACATTCGCACCATTCAAATCCGCATCCCCTTCCCATCCACAGTGCCCACACTTGAACGACTTGCCACTGCGATAGGATTGCGCAGGATCGGGATGGATGTGCAAACACCGGTGACAGGTCTGCGACGTGTAGGCAGGCGGCACAAGAACCAGAGAAACCCCTGCAACCCTCGCCTTGTATTCCAGAAACTGGCGTAGTTGGTAGAACGCCCAACTGTTGGCCCTGCGCCGCTCGGCTTTGCTGCGGGGTTGTTGATTGACTCTTTTCCGGATCCCTGTCAGGTCTTCCAGAGCGATAGCGCTGTTTGTGGCTTTTGCCCTGGAGACAATAGCTTTGGAGATGCGATGATTGACCCACACTTGAAAGCGTCTCTCCTTGCCAGACAGCCGTTGCAACAGTTCTCTGCATCTGCGCCGCGAACTGCGTGTGCCCTTACTGGCTTTACGTTGGAGTGCCGCCCTCAGCTTGGAGTAGTGGTCGCGGACTCTGTTCAACTGCTGCCCATTCCAATTGTCCCCCTCTGACGTATGGGCGATATCCGTCCTGCCCAAGTCCACCCCGATCACCCTGTCGGTATCTTGTTGCTTGGGTGGCTTTTCCTCTACGCAAATCTGGATGTAGTAGGAGCCATCCTTCCGCTGGACTAGGGTGGCCGATTTGGGGTTAGAGCCAGCCAGCATTCCCCTCTGGTAGTTACCAATGGCTAGCTCAAAGCGTTCTCTCCCTTCCACCGTGGTCAGCGACACCGTCCAGTCTTTCTCGCGGAATGAAAAGATACGTGCGTCGTAGGTAACGAACCTACGCTTGAACTCTTTAACTGGACGGTTGCGCTGTCTCGCCACTTTGCGAGCGCCGGCCACCCGTCTGCAGACCTGTTGAGCCAAGTTACTGGACAAGCCGAACCGGGCTCGAATCTCGTAGTAGCAAAGGGATTGCAGTTTGACCGCATTGACGATCTTCTCCGGCGTGTTCTGGTTGACCCAGTTCAGTGCCTGCACAAAGACATCCATCGTCGCGTCCAATTTGGCGGCTTGTGACGGGAACGCCTTGAGCTTACAGGATATGGTCAGGACTTGGCTCATAAGTTCATTGTACTTCATCAAAGCGCATTCCTCCCGGCACTGACCCTACGGGTACAGTGCGGGGCTCCTGCGATTTCTAGCTGACCCCCTCCCAAATCAGGGCCTACTTGGATCGGATCGGCTACGTTGGCTCCACCCAGCCCACCCTGCAAACCCTCCGCCAGATCCACCTAGCCCACCTGCTACGGGTGCCGTTTGAAAATCTGGACATTCATCGGGGTCGTGCCATTCGCCTGGAGCGGGATTTCTTGTTCCAAAAAATCGTCCGAGAGCGGCGGGGCGGCTTTTGCTTTGAGCTGAACAGCCTGCTGGCCGCTGCCTTGCAGGGAATGGGGTTTTCGGTACACCTGCTCTCAGGACAGGTGAGCCGCGCCGTTCGCGCTACTCCGACGGAGTCCGATGTCCGCTTTGGACCTGAGTGCGACCACTTGGCTGTGCAGGTGAACATCGGCGATGAAGCCTGGCTGGCAGATGTGGGGTATGGGGAGGCCTTTCGCGAGCCGTTGCGGCTGGGGGATCCCGGGATTCAAGCCCAGGCTGAAGGACGCTACCGCCTCACCCCTTGGCCAGGGGATCCCACCGCTCGTCGGTATTGGCTCATTCAGCAGGAACAGCCGGATCACACCTGGAAAACTCTGTTTCTTCTGGATCGGATCCCACGCTCCCTGCAGGAGTTCGAGCCCATGTGCCACTTTCACCAAACTTCGCCAGAATCGATGTTTACTCGGCTGCGCCTTTGCACCCTAGCCACTCCAACCGGACGGATTACCCTCACCGCCCGCGCCAATGGCTCTTTTAAGTGGATCGAGACCACCCCAGAAGGCCGCTGGGAACGCCCTCTCAGGGATGAGAAAGAGTATGAACAACTGCTCGCCTGCGCCTTCGGGATCTGCCTTCCCCCATCTCCTGCCGCCGCTGGGGATCCCAGGGGAAAGGTTGCAAGACCCAAGCCCAATGACGTCTCAACAGAGCCCACCCAAATCTTCCCCAAACAAGGCTAGAACCCCTGCCAGTTAATGTCCCAGTTAATGTCAGAATAATGAGGTAGTGTTTCGTTATCCCAGTAACCGTTATGGATGCTGCCGCGGTCGCCGGGTTTGATGGCCAAGCTTTGGATCATGTACTCATTTTCGACACCACCCTGCGAGACGGGGAGCAGTGCCCCGGCGCCACCCTCAACACCGAAGAGAAGCTGGCCATTGCCCGGCAGTTGGCCCGGCTGGGCGTCGATATCATCGAAGCGGGGTTTGCCTATGCCAGCCCCGGTGACTTCGAGGCTGTGCAGAAAGTGGCCGAGCAGGTGGGAACGCCCGATGGCCCTGTGATTTGCAGCCTGGCCCGCGCCCTCAAGCCGGACATTGAGGCAGCCGCTGCAGCCCTAAAGCCCGCTGCCAAGCCCCGCATCCACACCTTCATCTCCACCTCCGACATTCACCTGAAGTATCAGTTGCGCAAAACCCGCGCTGAGGTGCTGCAAATTGCCGAAGAGATGGTGGCCTACGCCAAGTCCTTCGTGGAGGATGTGGAGTTTTCCATGATGGACGCCACCCGCTCTGACCCAGAGTTCCTATACCAGGTCATCGAGGCGGCCATTCGGGCGGGGGCCAAAACCATCAACATCCCCGATACCGTCGGCTACGTCATGCCGGAGGAGTTCGGCCAACTGATCAAGGGCATCCGCGAGAACGTGCCCAACATCAAGCAAGCGATCCTTTCTGTGCACGGCCACGACGATCTGGGCGTCTCGGTGGCCAACTTCTTGGAAGCGATTAAGCAGGGCGCCCGTCAGGTGGAAGTGACGGTCAACGGCATTGGTGAGCGGGCCGGCAACACAGCCCTGGAAGAGTTGGTGATGGCCCTGCACGTGCGGCGCAGCTACTTCAACCCCTACTTCGGCCTGCCGGTGGACTCCGAGAAGCCTCTCACCCACATCAAAACCCAGGAGATCTATCGCACCTCGCGCCTCGTCTCCAACCTCACCGGCATGTTGGTGCAGCCCAACAAGGCTATCGTCGGCTCCAACGCCTTTGCCCACGAATCCGGCATCCACCAGGACGGCATGCTGAAAAACCGCCAGACCTACGAGATCATGGACGCCCAGACCATCGGCCTGCAATCGAGCACCTTGGTGTTGGGCAAGCACTCGGGCCGCAACGCCTTTCGCACCCGCCTCAAAGAACTGGGGTTCGAGCTGTCGGAGCAAGATCTGAACAGAGCCTTCTTGCGCTTCAAAGAACTGGCCGACAAGAAAAAAGAAATCTCCGACCTGGATCTGGAAGCGATTGTTAACGACGAAACTCGCCCGGTGCCGGAGCTCTATCGCCTGGAGCATGTGCAAGTGGTGTGTGGCAATCGGGAAGCTCCCACCGCCACGGTGCGCCTGGTAACCCCGGAAGGAGAAGAGCGGGTGGACGCTGCTGTGGGCACAGGCCCGGTGGATGCGGTGTACAAGGCCATCAACCGCATCGTCAATATCCCCAACAAGTTAATCGAGTTTTCTGTCCAATCGGTTACTGCCGGCATCGACGCCATTGGGGAAGTCACCATCCGCCTGCGCCACGAAGACCGCATCTTTTCCGGCCATGCCGCCAACACCGACATCATCGTCGCTTCGGCCCAAGCCTACATGAATGCCCTCAACAAGCTCTACTCTGCGCTGCACGCGGCACGCTCGACGGCTGACCAGCGCGAGGCTGCTGCCCAGAAGATCTGAGGGAAGGGTTAGGGAATCTCAGTCGTTTCCAACAAAGCTGGGATCCTTCGCTGCTGACCCTCACCCCCAGCCCCTCTCCTCTTGGGGAAGAAGGGAGCCCACGCTCAACCTAACCCTGTTGCAAATGACCCTATGGGCTGGCCGAAGGGATCCCATCCGCAAACACCCGCCCGATCACTTCCTCGATGGGCGGGTCGGTTACCGTTAGATCCAGCACATCCAGCTCTGCCAAGAGCTTGGCCACCGTTTGGGTGAGCTGCTCCCGCTGCACCCACAGCCGCGCCTCACAGCTGCCCGGATCCCCGTCCGTGCGCACCTCTCCATAGAGCTGCAGTTGGGCAACAGGGCAAGGGCGAGCCAATTTCAACCTCACCTCTCGGTAGGGGGCAAAGCGCTCCAGCAATGCCTCGAGGTCGCCATCGTACATGAGCTGCCCCGCGTTGATGACCAGCACCCGTTGGCACAGCGCAGTAATATCGGCCATGTAATGGCTGGTCAACAGCACCGTTGCTCCATAGCGGCGGTTGTAATCCCGCAGAAATTGCCGCACGCCGGCCTGGGCGTTGACATCCAACCCCAAGGTGGGCTCGTCCAAAAACAAGATCTGCGGGCGGTGCAACAGAGCCGCCAACAGCTCCGCCTTCATCCGCTCCCCCAAGGAAAGCTTGCGCACCGGTTGCTTCAGCTTGCTTTCTAGGTCGAGCAGCTCTGCCAGCTCCCCCACCCGAGTTTGAAACTCTTTTTCGGGGATCTCGTAAACGGCAGCGTTGATGCGCAGAGAGTCCATCGCCGGCAGATCCCAGATGAGCTGCTGCTTCTGCCCCATCACCAGGGTGATCTGCCGCAAAAAAGCCGGCTCCCGGCGGTAGGGCACATGACCCACCACTTGCACCGTGCCGCCGGACGGATAGATCAAACCAGTCAACATCTTGAGGGTAGTGGTCTTGCCCGCCCCGTTGGGCCCCAAAAATCCCACCATCTCCCCCGGCTGAACTTGAAAGCTCACGGACTGCACCGCCGGGATGTAGCGATAGGTGCGGCGAAAAAAGTGGCGCAGGGTGCCAACCACTCCGGGATCCTTGACGGCCACCGGGTAAACCTTGCTCAGGTTGTGGGCAGCGATGATTGGCTCCAACCGGGTCGGCACATCGGGCAACATCTACCCCCACCCCTACAAAACGGCCAGATCCGCTACCCCAACCCCAAGAACAGAGCTTCCAGAGCTGGGCATACCGGATCTGCAGAGGGCTATTTCTCAGTATCCGAGGGAAAGCAACGAACGAATAGGGGAACTACAGCAGTCCTACGTCCATCCCAGGCTTACCCGTGGCCAGCTCCACCTTCAGGATGCGGCCACCCGATTTCTGGATGCGCTGCTGTTCCCGAAACCAGTTCTCATAGGGCACCAGCTTGGTGAAGTAGGTATTTTGCAGCTCCCGCTGGGTGCGAATTCGGGTTTGGCTGGGCACACAGGCCGTGATCTTGAACATGCGCATGATATGGGATCCCCGCTCAACAACAAAATGGGCTATCTCGACCAGCAGAACAGGCGACTCACCCCAGAAAGCTCGCGTACTTCAGCTAGCACACCAGATCCCTGTGGCAAATCGCCCGCCGTGCTCGTTGAAGAATGCACCTCCCCTGAGGCAATGACCCCGGGAGTTAGCTCAGGCCAGAGCAGATGTAATCGAAGTACACCCCCATTTCCTTGCCGGCCTCAGCACCCACCAGAGCGGCAGTTACCTCTTTCATGGCTTGGATGGCCTGGATGGTTGCCCCAATGGGCACTCCCAGGGAATTGTAGGTCTCCTTGAGCCCGTTCAGCACCCGCTCGTCCAGAATGGAGGGATCCCCGGCCAGCATGGCGTAGGTGGCGTAGCGCAGGTAGTAGTCCATGTCGCGGATGCAGGCAGCATAGCGACGGGTGGTGTACATGTTGCCGCCAGGACGGGTGAGATCAGAGTACAGCAACGCCTTGGCAGCAGCATCCTTGACGATGGTGGAGGCATTGGCCGCGATGGTGGCAGCCGCCCGCACCCGCAGCTCGCCTGTGGCGAAGAAGGCTTTCAACTTCTCCATGGCCGAGCTGTCCAGATACTTGCCTTGAACATCGTAGCTGTTGATTACAGCAGTAATTGCGTCTTGCATGATGAGCTTCCTAAATCCAAATCGACGAACAGCAAAGGGTTGTGCGGCAAAAACAATGAGGGATTAGCTCATTGCCCCCACCACAAAGTCGAAGTAGTAGCCGGCTTCAGCCGCATCGTCAGGAGAGAGCAGACCCATGGCCACCTGCTTCATTTGACGAATGCTCTCGGCCACCGCCGGAATGGGTGTGCCCAGGGAGTTGTACATCTCGCGAACACCCACCAGGCCGATCTCTTCAATCGGGGTGACATCGCCGGCAATGATGCCGTAAGTGATCAGGCGCAGGTAGTAGTCCATATCCCGCAGGCAAGTCGCCGTCATCTCTTCCCCGTAGGCATTGCCCCCCGGAGAAACAATGTCGGGGCGCTTCTGGAAGAGTTGGTCGGCAGCTTGTTTGACGATGCGCTCACGAGACTCGGTCAAGACTTGAGCAATGCGCAACCGCTTCTCGCCCGAGGTGACAAAGGACTTGATCCGATCCAGTTCCCCCGGGCTGAGGTAGCGGGCCTCCGCGTCCGCGTTCACAATCGATTTCGTAACAACACTCATGGATATCCATCCTCAAGTCGATTTTTTAAAGAGTATGACGAGCATACCCGCAAGTTATTTTCCGATATGCTTGCCGTCTGCCATCTCAGATCTTCACACTTCTTAAAATCTCTCCCAGAAAAGGGACAGTCCCATTCCCGCCCCGACAGGGCAGTTCCCTCCCCAAAGTCCGGCAAGAGAGGGGCTACAATCTCACTTAGACTCACTTAGAATGAAGGCTGAGTCGCCAGGGGATCCCTGCAGGCTTGGTTTAAGACATGCGTTGAGGTTGCGATGACGGATGCCTCTGGGTCAGAACGATTGAAGCGAGCGAAAGGTATTTCTGAGGGTACGCCCTCATCTCTGCCGGATCACCTCATCCGGGCCACGGCGGCAGAAGGCAAAATCCGAGTGGTGGGCTTGGTGGCCACCCAGGCGGTACAAGAGGCAAGGGAGCGGCACAAGCTCTCCTATGTGGCGACAGTGGCCTTGGGGCGGGCCATGAGCGCAGCCCTGTTGCTGGCGGCCAACTTGAAGCGACGCCAGGCGCGGATTAACCTGCAACTGAAAGGGAATGGCCCCTTGGGCAACATCTGGGTGGATGCCGGCTTGGATGGCACGGTACGCGGGTATGTGAGCAACCCCGCCATTGAGCTTCCTCTCACTGCCGAGAGCAAGTTGGATGTGGGCCAAGCCGTTGGGCGCTATGGCTACCTCCATGTGCTGCGGGATCTGGGGTATGGCCAGCCTTACACCAGCGCGGTGGAGCTGGTTTCGGGAGAGGTGGGAGACGACATCACCTACTACCTCTCCTCCTCAGAGCAGATTCCCTCGGCAGTCCTTCTGGGAGTAAATCTCGACTCACAGCGGGTACGCGCCGCCGGCGGAGTGTTGTTGCAGCTGATGCCAGGGGCGCCGGCCAGTCTGATCCCAGAGATGGAAGCCCGTTTGGCCAAAGTGGAAGAATTTAGCCCGATGTTGGCTGGTGGCGGCGGCTTGCGGGAGCTGTTGCAAATCTGCCTGGGCGACTTGGATCTGAAAATTGCGCCGGAAATGCGCACCATCCGCTTCTACTGCAAGTGCAATTCCGACCGAGTGAAGGGGGCCCTGCGCATGCTGGGGCGGGACGAGTTGCTCGATATGATCCACACCGACAAGGGGGCAGAAGCGGTTTGCCAATTCTGCAACGAGGTCTACCGCATCTCGGAAGACGAGCTGCGCTCGATTGTGGCGGAGATGTCGGCCACCCCCTGATGGCACAATGATGGCCAACTACGGGATCCCGATTCTGACACCTCTCGATGTTGTCTGAGCCCCCGGTTGAGTTGGTTGAATTATCGGTTGTTGTCCCCTGCAAAAATGAGGCGGACAACCTGGAACACCTGTTTGAGCGTCTGCGGCAGACCTTGGATCCTTTAGGGATTCCCTACGAGATCATTTGTGTCAACGATGGCAGCCAAGACGACACACTGGAAAAGCTGATCGCCTTTCACCATCAGGATCCCCGCATCAAAGTGGTGAACCTTTCCCGGTGTTTTGGCAAGGAGATCGCCCTCACCGCCGGCCTCGATCACGCCTCTGGTCGAGCTGTTGTTCCCATCGATGCCGACTTGCAAGATCCGCCGGAGCTGATCCCGGAGATGCTGCAGCAGTGGCGGCAGGGCTATCAGGTGGTTTATGCGGTGCGCCGCAGCCGCCGCGGGGAGAGCTGGCTAAAACGCTTTACAGCCAACGGCTTCTATTGGTTGATTGATCAACTCAGCCAGGTGCGGATCCCGCGCAATACGGGGGATTTTCGACTGCTGGATCGGCAGGTGGTGGAGGCAGTTAAACAGCTGCGAGAGCGCACCCGCTTTATGAAAGGGATCTTTGCCTGGGTGGGCTACCGGCAAACGGCCATTTTTTACGATCGCGCCCCCCGCTTTCGCGGCAAAACCCAGTGGAACTACTGGCGGCTGTGGAACCTAGCCATAGAAGGCATCACCTCTTTTAGCTCTTGGCCGTTGCGGGTGTGGAGCTACATAGGGTTGGCGATCTCGGTTCCAGCCTTTTTGTATGGCCTTTTTCTCATCATCCGCACCTTGCTCTTTGGCTCCGATGTACCTGGCTATGCCTCTTTAGCGGTGATGATCTTGTTTTTGGGCGGGATCCAGCTGATCAGCTTGGGCGTGATTGGCGAATATTTAGGCCGCGTTTTTGAAGAAGTGAAAGGCCGCCCCCTCTACCTGGTCGATGGCACCTTTGGGTTTGAGACCCCACGACCTTCCCCTGCCCTAGATTCAGTACCTACGCAAAAGCTAGGATGAAAAGTCATCTTTCAGAGTTTTGGATCCCGAGGCAACATAACTTTGGTACTCGCGTATAAAGATATCTTTCATCTCTTCTGGAGATAGCTGGATCCCTTGGATTTTGGCGCGGGCGATGGCCTTCATCAGCTCGATATAGGCCAGGCCCAGAGAGAGAGTGAGGGTGGCTGCCGTAGTGGATTGGATAGCGCTGCCTACAATCCCCGGGCCGGGAATCATCTTCAGCAAGTTGGACACAATCGTTCGCCCGATTGCTGTTGTAATTGTAGTGCCTGCCAAAGCGGCTATCAAAGAGTAGTAAAAAGAAGGGGAAGCCTCGAAGCCAAAAATAAAGCTGATATTGGCAATCATGCCTGCTTGGGCTGTAACCAACAGAGGGGCATCTGCAAAGGGAAGGGGCACTGCCCCGATAAACGCTGCACTGGCCACATAGCCTGATACGTACTTAAAGGCAGCCTCGGCTTTGAGATCCACCCGCAGCAATTGCTGGCGGATAAAGGCAAGGCGAGCCACTTCCGGCAAAAGCTCTAGCGTGCAGCCAATTAGGTGCTCCAGCCCGTGGGCAGGAATGGTAATTTGCCGGTTAATCGCCTTGTTGCGGGCCAAAACGGGAACAATGTAGCGGACAGGCAAATTTTGATGCTGCAAATACCGGAAAAACTCGCTCTCTTCAGGATTGGGATATTCCAAGCATTGGGTTAAGACCAAGATGACGGGAACGTCTTTGAGTTCCAACTCCTTTAGCCATTTGCGTTCAACTTCCTCCAACCGCTTCAGTTCGTGGTGGAGGCAGTACCAAACAACATGGATGTGATGTTCAGGATCCTTAAAGCGCAGCTCCTCGATAAGCTGGGAAACCTCCAGGCGAACTTGCTGATTCTGTTCACCGTCTAGTTCCATGCCAGGTGTATCGTAGATGGTGATTGGGCAACCTGGCTTGGAATACTGACGAATGTGGCGGGTGACGGGGCTGCCAACACCGGTACGGGCCAGCTCATCTCTAAACACTGCATTGACCAAGGTGCTCTTGCCCACCCCGTTTTTGCCAATGACCAGGATGTTGCAGTGGCCCAACTCTGTCTGCGCCTCTAGGAGGTCCTTCTGTAGTATCTGAGACACCGAATTCCAGAAAGACTTAAAGGCTTCTGGCTTCTCGAGAGATTCAGAAGCTTCTGGGATGCCTCGGGCACGGTCAACAATTTGGCGGGTTAGGTCAGTCAGTTTCTCTAAGAAGGATGGGCTTTTCTGAGACATGCTTCTTGCTTCTTCCCCTAAGGCCGATAGCCCCACAAAGGTAGTTCAGGGCGGATCCTACTGCCAAGTTTCTTCCGATACCGGAGACTGACCTAGCCAAGGGCCAATCTGTCTGCGCCCTGATCCCACTCCAAAGGGATCTGCAACAACGGGCTTATTGAGAGTTATTCACAAGAGCCATTTTCTGCACTATGCTAAACTTGGAGGCAAATACCCAGGGATCCCAGGCCCGCTATGGCGGGCGCTCTAGGATTCACAGCTCCTTTTAACTTGTGCTGGAGAATTTTATGTCCGAAACTTCAACCCTGCGCCAGTCTTTCAACAGCGTGCGCGACAATCCTGTCTTGCTTGGCACTGAGATAACCCAGCCGGTTTGCGAGGGGATGAACGCCCTGCTGGCCAGCTTCCAGGGGCTGTACTTGCAGTACCAGAAGCATCACTTCGTGGTAGAGGGCACTGAGTTCTATCCGCTGCACCAACTCTTCAAAGATCACTACGAGCAGGTGAGGGAGCATGTCCACAACCTGGGAGAACGCCTAGAAGGGCTGGGAGGTGTGCCGGTAGCCAGCTTTACCACCTTGGCCCAGCTTTGCTGCTTTACCCCTGAGCCGGATGGAGCTTTTGAGGCACGGCAAATGTTGATGAACGACCTGGCGGCAGAGCAGGCCATCATCGATCTGCTGCGGCGGCAGGCAGCCCAGGCGGAGAGCCTTGGGGATCGGGCCACCCGCTACCTCTACGAGCAGATCCTGTTGAAAACAGAGGATCGCGCTTTCCATCTCCATCACTTCCTGGCCAACGACAGCCTGGTGTTCGGCTTGATGAACGGCAGAGCCTAGCCAGAAGGTCCACAGGTGGGCTTGAGCCTGCCTGGTTTCCGACCTCTGGCTTTTTTTTGAAAAGCTATTGAGAATCTGTTTCATTTCTCTACCATTCTTTTCTCTACCATTCTTTACCTCTGAGGTGCTGATCCCGGCCATGAACCCCGCCTTTCTGGACTCTGAGCGCGGCTATCTCTTGAACATTCCTCTGGGCGAGCGCTGGCGCGTTGGTCGGCGGCTGATGGAATTGGGGATCCCGGCGATTTGTACAGGAGATGGTCGTCTGCGGGTGGAGGTGAGTACTCCATTGGCTGTTCTACAGGTGCGCAGTGTGATCCGTCAGCACACAGCGCGGCGACAGGAGTTATTGGATGGCCTAGAGGTTTGTTGGCAGCTCAACACAGAGGCTGGGGGTCAAGATGAGCAAGTTCCCTAAGCAAGGAATCCCGTTTGAGTCGGAGGGCCAGTTTTTGGGATTTCTTCCCGATAAGGATGGCAAGCTCAAGTACCTGCGTTGGCAGGCTGGGGCTGACATTTTTTCCGGCAAGATCCCCAAGTCTCTGCGCTCTGCCCTCTACCGCACCCTCAAACCTGGAGACACCGTGCAGATCTGTGGGGAGCGGGAGGTGGATCCGCACAAAGGGCGAGAGAAGTGGGTGCTTTACCGGGTGGTTCCCCTCGGAGAGAGGGCGGGGGGTATGTCTTTGACGACAGCTCCAGCTTCCGGGGGTGAGACGGAGCCGGTTGTCCCAAAGGTCAAAGGTAAGGTGCTGGTCTGCCAGAAATCCGACTGTTATCGGCGTGGGGCCGGAGCGGTGATGCAAGCCCTGAACGCCCACTTGGCCGCCTACTCCGGTTCGATTTGCGTGCAGGGGGTGGGCTGCATGAAAGATTGCAAACGGGGCCCCCATGTGGTGTTTATGCCCGACAAGGCTCGTTATAGCGGCGTTTCCCCCCAGGGGATCCCGGCTTTGTTGGAGCGGCATTTTGCCATTGCGTCGCGGGTACAGCAGGTTGAGACAGCGGCTTCTTCCCAATGCCCACGCTGACCCTCCATCGGCGAACGGCTCTGTGGGGCGGGCACGAGTGATTTTCCTTCTGCAGAGGAGCCGCTTTGGGTTGGTTTGAGACAGATTCCTTTCTTTTTCCCGGTGGTGGGCTGCAATTGACTGCCCTTGCCCCCCGGGAGAGGAGAGCCAACACAATCACACAGGTTGCTGCAATCGGAAATGAATGGTGCAAAGGGTGCAGCAGTAGACCTGGGGAGAGCGAGATCCCGATTGCCAGCTGGTGGAAGGGATCCCTCCTGTGTGATGCTACAGACAGAGGCAGGCTAGGGGAGGGAACAGACCTTGCGGGTGGGGATCATCGGCACCGGCTACGCAGCTCGCTCACGGGCCGAGGCCTTGCGCAAAGATGGGCAAGTGCAGATTGTCGCTGTTGCCGGTCGAGCTCCCGACCGGAGCGATGCTTTTGCCGCCGAGTTGGGGGCCGTCGCCTATTCGGACTGGTCTTCTCTGTTGGGCGAGCAGCGGCTGGATCTGGTTTTTGTCAGCACCATCAATCGGGATCATGCCGCCATTGCCCGTGCTGCTCTGGAGGCAGGGATCCACACCGTCGTGGAATATCCCCTCGCCCTCAGCGCTGCCGAAGCGCGTTCCTTGGTGCAATTGGCAGCCGAGCGGCAAGTGCTGCTGCACGTCGAACACATCGAGCTAATTAGCGGCGTTCACCGGTTGCTGAAACAAGAGCTGGAAGGGTTGGGCAAGCTGTTTGCCGTTCGCTACATCACTCTCACCGCCACCCACCCCGCTCCCGATCGCTGGACCTATCGGCCTGAGTTGTTTGGCTTCCCCCTCATGGGGGCCGTTTCTCGCATCCACCGCTTGGTGGACTTGTTGGGCAGGGTAGAACGGGTGAGCTGCCAACTGCGCTACGACGGGCCGGATCTGCCCCACCGCTACAGCAGTTGCTACTGCACAGCCCAGCTGAGTTTTGCCAGTGGGTTGCTGGCGGTGTTGACCTATGGCAAGGGGGATTCCCTGTGGTGCTCGCAGCGGCTACTGGAGTTCCACGGTCAACGGGGGGGCCTATTGATCAACGGCGAAGAGGCAACGTTGCTGCGGCCCGGCAGCGCCCACCCTCTAGAGACGGGATCCCGCCACGGCCTGTTCGAGCAAGACACCCGCATGGTGCTGGATCACCTGCGCCACGGCAGACCCCTCTATATCCATACTGAAAACATGCTCCACGCCCTGGCGGTGGCCGAGGCAGCCGAGCGATCTGCCCAAACCCAGCAGGTGGTTTGCGTTCAGGATTAGCCCTAAGGGAAGTCCCTGATACATTTATGCTGAACACTGCTGAACATCACTGTTCAACTATGCAGCGATAGCATTCTGTTTGTTTCCAAACAGAATGGCGGTATCCCGCAAAGCTTTGAGTAGAATACCCAAAGCGCAGTTTCCGTGTCGTCTTACTACCAATTTTCTGCTTTGCTTTGGCTACCATGTTGGCAGACTCGAAAGTAAACAGAAAGATCAACTGGTAGTAATCCGTACTGAACATATTATACATTATTTTCAGTATAGTTGAGCTTATTATTGACTAGAGTCATGCTCTCCCCTTGAGAGAGGGGAGCTACGCAATGGGGAGTTTCACTGGGATGTTATGGTCATTTCAGGTTAAGGTGAGACGCCTGGGCTGCTGATCGCGCCAGCGGGACGGAGTCCTTGAAAAGCCCTATAGCCTGCTGCACTCAGAGTTTTAGGTGTGGGTGCAGTGCCCTAGTTTAATTGAAATGACCATACTGGCAATACAGGGATCCCTGAAAATAGACAGGATGGCGGGGAGGGCTAGTCATGATTGAGGCGGGGGCAAGCGTCTTGAGGCGGATGTTGGGCGTCTACGGCAGCTCTAAGATGGGCGTTCTGCTGCTGCTGGGGTTTTCTTCGGGTTTGCCGCTGCTGCTGATCAACACCACCTTGAATGCTTGGCTGACCCAAGCGGGCTTGACCACCATTGCCATCGGCTTGTTTAACCTGCTCAATTTGCCCTACTCCTTTAAGTTCTTGTGGTCGCCTGTTCTGGATCGATTTCTGTTGCCGGCACCGGGATCCCTGCGGGGCAGTCGGCGGCGGGGGTGGATGGCCCTGACCCAGGTGCTGTTGCTGCTCAGCATAGGGCTACTGGGTTTTCAGGATCCGACCCAAACCTGGCTGGAAGCCTTGGGATGGGAAGAGCTGGCCCAGACTTGGCCGGGAATCACGGTTTTCACCCGCCCGATCTTTCTGGTGGGGTTGCTGGTGGCTTTTTTGAGCGCCTCTCAGGACATCGCGGTGGATGCCTACCGTACCGATATCTTGGCGGAGCGGGAGATGGGGGCAGGGGTAGCGATTTTCGTATTTGGCTACCGCATCGCGCTGTTGGTCAGCAGTGGCGTGAGCTTGATCTTGGCGGACTATTTGCCCTGGTGGCAGGTGTACGGGATCATGGCGCTGCTGATGTTGATCGGGTTGATTACCTCGTTTTTGGCCCCTGAGCCGGAAAACAGCGCCCTCAAGCCTACCTCTTTGCGGTCGGCCATCATCGAGCCGTTTCAATCTTTTTGGCGGCACCGCTTGGCCTGGGCGATCCTGCTGTTTGTGGTCTGCTTCAAGTTGCCGGATAGCTTGGCAGGGCAAATGACCCCCACATTTTTGTTGCAGACGGGGTTTAGCACCAGCGATCTGGGCATTATCCGCAGTTGGATAGGCTTGTTGGCCACCTTGGCTGGGGCTTTTGTGGGGGGGGAGTGGGTCAGCCGCATCGGCACCTACCGCTGTCTGTTCATTTTCGCAGCCTTGCAAGGGATCGGCAATTTGGGCCTGGGAGCGATTGGGTTGGTGGGGCAAAACTATCCGCTGCTGGTGGGGGCAACCGTTTTCGACAACATGGCCGGGGGCATGGGCACGGCTGCTTTTCTGGCTTTTTTGATGAGCCTTTGCGACCGGCAATTTAGTGCCACCCAGTATGCTTTGCTCACCAGTGTATTTGCCGTGGGGGGAACCTTGGCCGGGGCTGTGTCAGGCTATTTGGCGGCTGCGGTCAATTGGCCTTTGTTTTATCTGATCACGGCGATGACAGCCGCTCCGGCAATGGTGATCCTGCTGTGGCTTGGCCCCCCTTCATCGACTGCAGCCCTGACCACGGCTGCAAAAGGGGAAGCCTCTGAACCGTAGCTGCCCCTCCAGCCGTCTGTGTCTACCGTTGGCCTTTCCACCCCATGGTGGCGAATGAGCAGCCCGTTATCTCTGCCCTGCTTTCTTCGCTGCTGACGGTAGCCTTGCCTTGAACGCAACGGGGATGGCCGCCTACAGCGCAGCCCCGATTTTGGCCGCCAGATCCACCAGCCGCGCCGCATAGCCGTACTCGTTGTCATACCAGGAGAGCACCTTCACCGTGCGATCCCCTAAGGTCATGGTGGATCCCAAATCCACAATGGAAGAGTGGGGATCCCCGACGATATCCGCCGAGACGATCTCCGGTGGAGCAATGGCCAGGATGCCGCGCAGCGGGCCTTCTGCAGCCTCGATAAAGGCTTGGTTGACGGCTTCTTTGGTGATGGGCTGCTCGGTACGCACCACAAAGTCCACAATCGAGCCGGTCAAGGTGGGCACCCGCAGCGCCAGGCCATCCATCTTCCCTCTCAGGGCGGGCAAAACCTCGGCCACTGCCGTGGCGGCCCCGGTGGTGGAAGGCACGATCGACACTGCTGCTGAGCGGCCCCGCCGATAATCTTTGGGATCCGGGCGATCCACAATTGCCTGAGTGGCGGTATAGGCATGGCAAGTGGTGAGAAAGCCGGTCTCGATGCCGAAGCGATCCAACAAGACCTTAGCCAGCGGCGCCAAGCAGTTGGTGGTGCAGGAAGCATTGGAGATGATGTGATGCCGCTCCGGGTCGTATTGGTCATCGTTGACCCCCATCACCACCGTCAAGTCGGGGCCTTTGGCAGGAGCAGAGATGATCACCTTTTTGGCCCCGGCTTCCAGGTGTTTGGCGGCCCCGTCTCGTTTGGTGAACAAGCCGGTCGATTCCACCACCAGGTCAACCCCCAGATCTTTCCAGGGCAGTTGTGCCGGATCCCGCTCTGCCAAAACCCGGACTTTCAGGTGGCTGCCGATTTGCAGATGCCCGTCCACCGCGCTCACGGTTTGGGGCAGGCGCCCATAGGCCGAGTCGAACTGGAGCAGGTAGGCCAAGTTGTCGGGTTCGGTCAGGTCATTGACTGCCACCACCTCCAGCTCTGGAGCTGGTTGAGACAGCAGCACCCGCAGGAAGGCCCGCCCAATGCGACCAAATCCGTTAATGGCTACCCGTGTGGTCATCGCAATCCTCCGGTATCAGTTTATACGATGGATCAGGGGACGCGGCATGGGAGACGCTGCCCCCCTAGGGATAGGGTAAAAGAAGAACGGGATCCCCATCGCTTTTGCACCCAAGATCTCCAGATTTGCCACTGGGACTCACCCAAGAAGTTGCCGGCAGAAGGGAAAAGTAGGAATGAAGGTATTGCTGACCAACGATGACGGCATCGAGGCTGCCGGGCTGGCCAACCTCAAGTTGGCCCTCAACTCTCTCATCCCGGAAGAACACTGTTGGATTGTGGCCCCCCACCAGCAGATTTCCGGCTGCAGCCACCAGGTGACGACGGGGCGACCTTTTCGAGCCTTGGCCCGCGGCGAGCGCACCTTTGCCGTCGAGGGATCCCCTGCCGACTGTGTGCGGGTGGCCCTATTCAAGCTGGCCCCAGCGGTGGATTGGGTGCTTTCCGGTATCAACGAGGGGGGAAATCTTGGATCGGATGTGTATCTGTCGGGAACGGTGGCGGCGGTACGGGAAGCAGCGATGCGCGGGATCCCGGGAATTGCCATTTCCCAATACCGAGCAGGGGGCCAACCCATCGACTGGGAGCAAGCCCAGCGGTGGACGCGGGAAATCTTGGCGGAGCTGATGGAACAACCCCTGCCCAGGGGGGCGTTTTGGAATGTGAACCTGCCTCACTTGCCCGCCGGATCCCCTCTGCCGGAGCGGGTCTATTGTCCCCTCTGCACCCAACCCCTGCCGCTCGATTATGCAGTGGAAGCCGAGGGAAATGGGGCAGAGTCGCTGTGGTTTCGCTATCAGGGCCGCTATGCGGAGCGCGCTCGGGATCCCCAAACCGATACCGACATCTGCTTCTCCGGTCGGGTGGCCATCACCCAAGTGCAACTGGCCAAGGACTCCGTCCCGCTAACGCGACCAGGCGTTTCCGCTGGGGGGGGTAGAAGCCAGGTTGCGGGCAATGGTTCTCAGCCGTTGCAGCCGTAGCGCCGTCAGGATATCGGTGGGATCCAGCTTCAGAACCTGTTCTATGGCATCTGCCAGGTGTTGAGCGGCCTCCTGTCGGGTGTAGCCGCGAAACTGAGCACGGCGCAGGGCAAATTCATCGGCGTCGAAATGGGCGCTCTCCCGGTTCAGGTTTTGCCAGATCTGCCGGACGGAGAGAGCCGTAATGCCACCTGCCAACAGAGCGGAAAAGGGGTGCTGCAAAGAGAGCTCCGCCACGGTGGTGATGCCCCCGAACAAGGCCAGCGACTGGTAAAACCCCGGCTGCAGCCAGTTGCGATTGTCCAGCCAGCCCACCTCCCGCAGAAACAACAGATCCCGCTGTGGCTGAGGGATCCCTTGCCAACGGCGAAAATCGATGGCGATGGTGCCCTGGGGCTGCCAAGGGGCTTTGCGGCGGGAGATGAGCAGGGCTTCACCCCCGAAGTGGGGAACGACGCTGATCAAGGGTCGGAAAGAAGCGGGGAGCAGATCCCGCAACCGTTCGGTTTCTTCTTTTTCAAAGGATTTGAAATCTGGGCGGCTGTTCATGGCCTCACCTGTTAGGGGCATTGAGGCGGGGAGCCCGCCTGAACACGGGCGCTGTTCCGGCCCCCGACACCACAGCCCTGTGTAGAACCAATGCGAGGTTAGTCTATCGCATCTCCAGGCTGGCCGTGGAACTCTGGCCGTGGAACTCTATAGGTGGAACCCTGTAGGTTTCAAAGATCCCAATCCTAGGTTGCGTAGACTGGGAAGGCGAGCCTACCCGTCTTACCTACTCGTCTTAAATCCGAGACCATGACCTTCCCAGCTCAGCCAGAACCCCAAGTGCTCCGTACTGCTGACGGGAATGAGCAGAGTATCAACAGCCCCCTTTACACCTACGCCTTCTTCCCGCAGCCAGCTCCAGAACTTTTGCCCTTCATCCGGCAAACTGAGGGGATCCATCGGTCGGTGCAGGTGTTCTCCCCGACAGGCAGCCGAATTGCCGCTGCTGTGGAGCCGATGCCGGATCCGGAGTCGCTGCAAGTCTCGGATGAGGTGTTGGTGCGTTCTGCCCTGCGCCACGATCAGGTGATCTGCCGGCTGTTCGCCCAGATGCCGGTGCTGCCCCTGCGCTTTGGCACCTGCTTCCTCTCAGCAGAAAAGCTGGGATCCCATCTGCTGTCCCGGCAGACGGAGTACGAACAAGCCCTCGCAGCCATTGGGGGGCGGGCCGAGTACTGTCTCAAAGGAAGGGTTCAACCTCAGCCCCAACCGGAGCCACAGCCCTCCCTAAGCGGGACGGCCTATCTGTTGGCCCGCAAGCAAGCCTATCTCCAGCAACGACAGGCCCAAGAGCAGCAAGAGCAGGAGCAGCAAGCCCTACAGCAGCTTTGGCCTTCCACCTGGCCTGTGCAAAGGGGGGATCCCCAGCCAGGAGAAGCCTTGCGGCTCTACTTTTTGCTCACTCCTGCCGAGTGGGAAGCCGCCCTTCAGCTCACCCAAACCTGGCTGGATCAGCACCCCCATTGGCAACTGGATTGGAGCGCCCCTTTGCCCCCCTATCACTTTGTCCGTGCCCTGCGGGATCCCCTGGCCGACAGGTGATAGATCCCAACTTTGGAGTGGCCGACACCGTTCAAAGTGCTCCGCACGAGGATCGCGGTCGCGTTAGCAGAGCGTGGATCCAAGCGTGATAATGGTGAGGGGATCCCGTCCGCTTCCTGTTTGCATTGGCGAGGCGGAGCCCTCACAGGGCAAAGGACTCCGTCCCGCTAACGGGAACAGCAGGCAAAAGGAAGAGTTGTGGTCTAAAGCGCTATGCGCCGCTACCGCGAACGAGTTGGGCTATTGGGGCTGGGCACGGTTGGCACGGGTGTTGTGCAAATTCTGCAGCAACCCCGGCATCCTCTCTTGCAGTCGGTTGAGATTGCGGCGGTGGGGGTGCGCTCTTTGGACAAGCCACGGCAAGTGCGGATCCCGCCTGAGCGCCTGACCACCAATCTGGAGCAAATCGTGTCGGATCCGGAAATCGACGTGGTCATCGAGCTGATGGGGGGCTTGGAGCCGGCCCGCACCTTGATCTTAAAAGCCATTGACCACGGCAAACCGGTGATCACAGCCAACAAAGCGGTGATCGCCCGCCACGGGGAGGAGATCTTTCAGGCGGCAGCCCAAGCCAAAGTCTCGGTGCTCTTGGAAGCGGCAGTTGGGGGCGGGATCCCGATTCTGCAGCCCTTGCAACAGTCCCTGCAGGCCAGCCACATCCAGGCGGTCTGGGGCATTGTGAACGGCACCACCAACTTCATCCTCAGCCAGATGACCCAGGCGGCCAGCTCATTTGAGGAAGCCCTGGCCCTGGCCCAGGCCCACGGCTACGCCGAAGCGGATCCCAGCGCCGATGTGGAAGGGTGGGATGCCGCCGACAAGATCGCCATTTTGGCCAGCCTTGCTTTCGGGGTGTCTGTGAAGCGGGAAGCCATCCCCTGCGAAGGGATCCGCGGCATCAGCCCCACCGACATTCGCTATGCCCGCGAGTGGGGCTACACCTTCAAGCTCTTGGCCATCGCCCAGTTGCGTCAGCATTGCGGAGCAGCAAGGGCCCATCCTGTTCGCGCTAGCGGGGCGGAGCCCTTGGATGACGGGGAAGGGGCGGTCGCGACAGCGTTGCGGAGCAACACGATGGCCTTGGACATCCGAGTTCACCCCACCCTTCTGCCCTCTACCCACCCCTTGGCCAACATCAACGGTGTGGACAATGCCGTCCTGGTGCAGGGGGATCCTTTGGGGCAGGTGGTGCTGTCGGGGCCGGGGGCGGGGCGGGGGCCGACTGCCAGTGCCGTTGTTGGCGATCTGCTGACCCTGATTGCCCACCGGCAAACGGGGGCTGATGCCCCCAATCCGCTGTGGGGATTCCCCTGCTTTCCTGCTGCCGCCTCTTTGATCCCTCTCTCGGAATTGGAGTCGGAGTTTTACGTGCGGGTATTGGCCCAGGATCAGCCGGGGGTAATGGGGGCGATTGGCACCTGCTTCGGTCGCCACCGGGTTAGCCTGGAGAGCATTACCCAAAAGGAATGTCACCAAGAGCAGGCGGAGATTGTGATTCTCACCCACACCGTCCGGGAGGCCGACTGCCGGCAGGCGCTGGCCGAGATCCAACAACTGCCCCAGGTGGCCGGGATCCCCAGCCTATTTCGGGTGCTGCGCTAGCTGCTATAGATCCAAAATGCTCCGCACCGCTGACGCGAACGCGCTGGTGGGACGGGGAGCGGCTCAGAGCATAATTGTTTGACTCTTGAGGATTGAAAACCCCGTTGGAACCCAAAAGATGAACTCTTCTGTTGAGCACTTTAGCGGGACGCAGCCCTCGCAGGCTGAGGTGGTGGTGGTGGGGGCGGGCATCAGCGGCCTAACGTTGGCCTTGCGATTACAACAGGGCTTATCCCCCAAGGATGAATCCACCCAGCCGCTGCTCCTGGCCGAGGCCAGCTCCCGCGTGGGGGGCTGTATCTCCACCCAATCCAAAGACAGCTATCGCTGGGAAGAGGGCCCCAACAGCTTTACCCCCGTCCCCGCCCTGCTTAACCTCATTGCCGAGGTGGGCTTGGCGGAGCACCTGGTGCTGGCCGATGCCCAATTGCCCCGCTACATCTACTGGGAAAAAGAGCTGCTGCCGGTGCCCCTGAGCCCTTCTGCGGCAATTGGCTCGCGGCTGTTGAGCGTGGGCGGCAAGTTGCGGGCCTTGCGCGGCTTGTTGGGGTTTGTTGCGCCGCCGCCAGGCGGAGAGGAAACGGTGCGGCAATTCTTCCGGCGGCAACTGGGATCCGAGGTGGTAGAGCGGCTGGTCGAACCTTTCACCTCAGGGGTGTATGCCGGGGATCCGGATCAGCTCAGCGCCTTGGCAGCCTTCCCCCGCATTGCCGGCTTGGAAGAACGCTACGGCAGCCTCTTTGCCGGTGCTGTGCAGGCTTTGCGCAGCCGTTATCGCTACGCGGCGCTCCCGCGAACCCGTCACCAGGACAGCGGCAACTCCCCTATCCAACCTCCTCCCAAGCGGGGCCAACTGGGTAACCTGCGGCAGGGGTTGCAGCAGCTACCTGAGGCGATTGCCCAGAAACTGGGCAGTGCGCTGCGGCTGGGCTGGCGGGCTGTGCATCTCAAGCGGGATGAGACGGGCTACCGGGTGGGCTTCGTCATACACGACAGCGGTGCAGAGCACACGGCCCCAGAAGAAATCCACTGGGTGGCGGCTCAACAGGTGGTGCTCACCCTCCCTGCCTACGCTGCTGCCACCCTCCTGCAGGATCTCAACCCCCAGGCCAGCCGGCTGCTGAGGGAAATCCCCTACCCGCCTGTGGCGGTGGTGGCTTTGGCCTATCCAGAAGAAGCCCTCCCCCAACCGCTGCGAGGGTTTGGCCATCTGATCCCTCGCTCTCAGGGCCTGCGCACCCTGGGCACCATCTGGGCCTCCTCCCTCTTCCCAGAGCGGGCTCCTCAGGGCTATCACTGCCTGATCAGCTTCATTGGGGGGGCCACCGATGCGGCTTTTGCCCGCCAGAAAGGGATCCCGCCCATCACAGCTCTCTCCCCCGACGAGCGGGCCCAAATTGTGCATGCAGAACTCAGCCAGATCCTGCTCACCCGCCCTGTCGAACCCATCCGCCTGGGAGAGCGCCTGTGGCCCCAGGCTATCCCGCAATATACGCTTGGCCACCGGCAGCGGATTGCCCAATTGCAGGCCAGCCTGGCCGACCAAACCCCAGGGGTGTGGGTGTGTGCCAACTACCTGGATGGCGTGGCCTTGGGAGATTGTGTGCGGCGGGCCGAGGCCCTAGCCCAGCAGATCCTGTCCGTCCGGCGTTAGCGGTGCGGTTCCCGTTCGCGTGTAGCAGCATAGAGTGCTGTAGACATAGCAGCATGAGCCATCCCTACACCAGCCTCCTGCTCATCCCCACCGGCATTGGTGCCCGCATCGGTGGTTTTGCCGGGGATGCCCTGCCTGTTGCCCGCACCCTGGCAGCAGCCGCAGAGCGGGTCATTACCCATCCCAACGTGTTAAACGGAGCCAGTTTGTTTTGGCCGATGGGGAACGTGTTGTACGTGGAAGGGTACGGCCTGGATCAGTTCTGTGCGGGGGTGTGGAATTTGCGGCCAGTGCGCCAAAACTGTGTTGGGGTGGTGCTGGATGCCGGGATCCCCCCCGATCTGCAACAACGCCACCTGCAGGTGATGCAGGCTGCTCAGGCCACCTTGGGGCTCAACATTGGCCCCTGGCGCTTGACCCGCCAACCCTTGGGCGTTTCCGTCGGCTTCTCCCCCTCAGGAGCCAGCCAGGGATCCCTAGCCCGGCCCGATGCTCTCTTGGAGACTGCCCAGGAGCTGGTTCGCCTGGGGGCAGAGGCCATTGCCGTGGTGGCCCGCTTTCCGGATGACTTGGACTTCAGCCAGTACGAGCAGGGAAGGGGGGTGGATCCCCTGGCCGGCGTCGAAGCCCTGATCAGCCACCTGGTGGTGCGGGAGTTGCGGATCCCTTGTGCCCATGCCCCCGCTTTCTACCCTGAGACTTTCCCCAAGCCGGTTCACCCCCGCGCTGCTGCTGAAGAGGTGGGGTTTACCTTCTTGCCTTCGGTTTTGGTGGGCCTCAGCTACGCTCCCCAGTTCGTCAAGAGCGGGGATCCCGCCCAACCGGGCGACCTGACAGCAGAGCAGGTGGACAGCGTCATTGCCCCGGCCACTGCCTTTGGGGGGCCTGGCTTGCTGCACCTGGCCAGCCGTTATGGCTCCGCAATGCTGTCGCGACCGCGCCACAATGCTCCGCCGCTGACGCGAACGGACGGAGTTCTTACTCGTCCTCCGCTTTTCATTGCCGTCGAGGAAAACACCACCGTGATGCAGGTGCATCCCCGCCAGTTGGGGATCCCTCATGTATCGGTAACCTCCTATCTAGAGGCGATTGGAGTGGTGGTGGCCCATCGAGCAGGAGTGGCCTGGTCGTCGCTACGGCTCTCCCCCTCCACCCGGGACAAGCTGGGATCCCACACTTGCGCCGTTCGCGGTCGCGGTGCGGAGCACTTGAGCGGGACGGAGTCCCAGTAGGCTACCGGTCGCGTTAGCGGGACGGAGTCGATGAGCAGATGGGAGCCGGCAGGGGATCCGCCGGGTTTAGGCCGGCAAACCACTCCGACAGGGCGGCCGGCAAGCAGAGGCCGGGGTTTCCCTCGATGTGCAGCCGCTCCAGTCGGGGCAGTTCTGCCAAAAAGGTCGGCAGTTCTCCCGTGAACTGGTTATGTGCCAAGCGCAGATCCCGCAACTGACTCAGTTGGGCCAGTTCGGGGGGCAGGGATCCGCTGAGGCGATTGTCCGACAGGTAGAGGTTTTCCAGGTGGCGCAGTTGCCCCAGTTGGGGGGGAATAGGCCCAGAGAGCTGATTGCGATCCAAAAACAGGCCCTTGAGGGAGCTCATCTGGCCCAGTTGGCCGGGAAGGGTGCCGCTGAGGCGGTTGTTTTGCAGGATGAGGTTTTCCAGGTGGCGCAGTTGCCCCAGCTGGGGGGGAATAGGCCCAGAGAGCTGGTTGTGATCCAAAAACAGGCCGCGCAGGTTGCGCAGCTGCCCCAGCTCGGATGGGATGGAGCCGGAGAATTCGTTGTAGTCGAGAAACAGGTTTTCCAACTGGCTGAGTTGCCCCAGCTCGGGCGGCAGGGGGCCGGAAAGTTGGTTGTGGCTGAGGGACAAGGCTCGCAACCGGCGAAATTGGCCTATTTCGGGCGGCAAGGAGCCGCTCAACCCCTGGCGATCCAACACCAGTTGGACAAGACACTGATCCGAATCAAAAAGGGCCACCTCCTCTACCTTCACCTCCGGACGGCCCAGAGCTGCCAAGATCTGCCGCAGCAAGAGGGGATCCCGACAAAGGGGAGCAGACCAGGCCCCCATCCCCCAGCTCAGCCAAACCCAGATCGCCAACAGGCCCACCGCCCACCTCTCGTGCCGAGCCATTCCCCTCTGCTGCTTCATCCCTGCTCTCCAAAGGATCTTTGCCAAGGTAGCATCCTACTCCGTCCCGCCTCCGCCGGGGTTGTTGCCATGGGCAGGGGAACCGCGACGTAGAAGAGTTCTGGCCCGGAACCGGCTAAGGACTCCGTCCCGCTAGCGCGAACAGCTACACTGAAAAGCCGATGACCTCCTCTTCGGCAAACCTCCATGGCCAGGATCAACGACCACTTCCTCAAGCTCAAGACCGGCTATCTCTTTCCCGAGATCGCCCGGCGGGTGCAGGCTTTTGCCACCGCCCATCCCGAAGCTCAAATTATCAAAATGGGCATTGGCGATGTCACCGAGCCGCTGCCGGAAGCCTGTCGAACGGCCATGATCCGGGCGGTGGAGGAAATGGGGGAACGGGCCACCTTTCGCGGCTATGGGCCAGAGCAGGGCTACGAGTGGCTGCGCCAGGCCATTGCCCGGCACGACTTCCAGGCCCGCAACTGCGATATCGACGCTTCCGAGATCTTCGTCTCCGATGGCTCCAAGTGCGATTGCGGCAACATCCTGGATATCCTCGGCCACGACAACACCATCGCCATCACGGATCCTGTCTATCCGGTTTATGTGGACACCAACGTGATGGCGGGCCATACGGGGCCGGCCAACGAACGCGGCGAATACGAGGGCCTGGTCTATCTGCCCATCACTGCCGAAAATCACTTCACCGCCAGCCTGCCCAGCCAAAAGGTGGATGTGATCTACCTCTGCTTCCCCAATAACCCCACAGGCGCAGTGGCCACACGGGAGCATCTGCAAAACTGGGTGGACTATGCCCGTGCCCACGGCTCCCTGATCCTGTTCGATGCCGCCTACGAAGCCTATATCACCGAGCCCGGGATCCCCCACTCCATTTACGAGATTCCAGGGGCGCGGGAATGTGCCATCGAGTTCCGCTCCTTTTCCAAAACCGCTGGGTTTACCGGCACCCGCTGTGCCTTTACGGTGGTGCCCAAGTCTTTGCGGGGGCAAGCTGCCGATGGATCCTGGGTGGATCTGTGGAGCTTGTGGTATCGCCGTCAATCCACCAAGTTCAACGGGGTGTCCTACATTGTGCAGCGGGGGGCGGAGGCGGTCTATTCCGAAGCGGGGCAAGCGCAGGTGCAAGGTCTGGTGCAGTTTTACCTGGAAAATGCCCGCATCATTCGCCAGCAGTTGGCCGAAGTGGGGATCCAAGTCTATGGCGGCGTGAATGCCCCCTACGTCTGGGTGAAAACACCCGATGGGCTGAGCAGTTGGGAGTTTTTTGACAAGCTGCTGCACACCTGCCATGTGGTGGGTACCCCTGGCTCTGGCTTCGGCAGCGCCGGAGAGGGCTATCTGCGCCTGTCCGCTTTCAACAGCCGCGCCAACGTGGAAGAGGCAATGCGCCGCATTGGCAGCGTGTTTGCGGGGGCTGGAGCCGTTGGTTAATTGAGTCTTGACCCAGAGGGCGAGGATTCTTTCAAGCGCTCCCCGCCGCCAGAGGCGAACAGCTTGGGCCCGACAGGAAAGATGACGAACCAGTCGGCGATACCGCCGCGAACCCTTTTGCCTGCAACGCAGCAACTGGGCCAGCTTCCCCTTCGGCTTTCCGGGTACTGCCGCTTCGACTGCAGCTCCTGACCGTTAGCGATGAAGATATCCATACCCTCATGGGCAGTGGCCAGGTGAACTTTGCCCAAATCCACCCCATTTCCACCAGAACGGGTGTGTTCTGGGGCCAAGGTATCACCCTTTCCCATTGGGCAGATAGAGTTTGCAGCAGCCCAGCAAAAAGCTGCCCTGATCGCGTCAGCAGGTCGTATCTTGGTCGGCCAGTTCTGGCGAAAGCCTTTCACAAAGCAGGCCGTAGGTCTTTTGCCTGGATCCCTAGACCAGCAGCGGGGCTTTGCGCCAAGCCTTGGGCTGCTGGAACCGGTGCAGATCTCGGATCAGCCGCACCCAGCCGTCAGACATGGACTCCACCAAAACTTTGCCTTTCTCCGGCGTGGCGGCGGTGGCATCGCCCAAAACTCCGCTCTGGGTGAGATCGCGAGTTGCCCAAGCGAAAGGGATCCGCCCTTCCATGCTGAGCAGGCTGTTTTCCGGCAGATCGTGGGGATATTCGCAGACCAATCGGTCGGTTCGCACCGTGTCCGGCAAAAGGTGCATCAGCATACTGGTCTCCCCATCGCCGGCGTGAATGCCCAATTCCCGTTCTTTCTCGGTAAACAGCTCTCGTCCTTCGTGGGGAACGCGCCAGACCGACACCGGAAACAGCATGAAATCTTCATACTTCTGGTGCAGATCGCGGGCAACAATCTCCAGCACCTGTGGCTGGCCACCGTGGGAATTGAGGAACACCAGCTTGCGAAACCCAGCTCGGTAGATGCTCTCTGCCACTTCTGTCAGCACCGCCATCAGGGTTTGAGCCGAGAGGGTAATGGTGCCGGGGAAATGCCAATGCTCGTTGGCTTTGCCGTAACATTGGGTGGGCAAAACATAGGCCGGGATCTCAGGCTCCAGCTTCTCCATGGCGCGCCCAATGATCGCCGTGCCGATGCAGGCATCCACCACCAGGGGCAGGTGGGGCCCATGTTGCTCGATTGAGGCAACCGGCTGGATGATCACCACGTTCTCTTTGTCGGGCATGGCCTGGATCTCCGTCCAGGTCAGGTAGGGGAAAAAGCGGTGGGGCGGGACAAAAGTGTGCATCATGGCGGGATCCGTTCAAGTTTGATCAGAAAGCTACCTAGCACCATGCCACAAAATCGGGTTCACGAAATGCCCGCAAAGACGGGATCCCCGGCCAACCCGCCTGCCAAAGAAACGTAAGAAAGCCATCGATTAGGATAAGTACAGTCTGTACAGTTTCCGGTCAACGATTGCATGACCCTGTTGCCTTGTTTGCCCGCCCGATGTGGCTCTGTGGAGAATATCCCTTTCAGAAGCCGCCCTTTGCCTGCCCCGGTGGAGGTGGGCAGCACTCCACCCTCACCCCGTCCCATTCTCGCCCTGCCAGGGTCGCAGGCCACCCTCTATGCGGAGCTGATTCAGGTTTCTCGCCACAGTCTTGAGACAGGCTCTGACACCCCGCCGCTGCTCTGGGTGCGACCTCTCTTGCTCAGGCAGGGATCCCAAGTCTTCAACCTGCGGGCCACCTCGGATTTGCTCTGGCCTGCTGCCGGCTTTGTCCCGGCCTATGCGGAGGAGGTATTGCCCCTTCTGGAACAGGCAAGGGATCCCGCTCCCCACGAGCTCCCTGCCCGACAGCAGTTGCAGGCATTTCTGCGGCAAGTCTGGCGAGGCTAGGCTGCCCCGGAATGGCCAAGGGAGGCGGCCAACCTTTGCAAAGCCGATGCCAACATCGCTAGAGCCGCGTCAATTTCTGCCGGGGTGACGATCAAGGGGGGCACAAAGCGCACCACCTGGGATCCTGCCGGCACCAACAACAGCCCGCAGTCCATGGCTGCCTTGACCACTTCAGCCGCCGGGATGCGCACCACCAAGCCCTGAATCAGGCCCCAGCCCCGCACTTGCTCAACGAGCTGCGGAAACTGCTCCGCCAAGCGGGACAGCCCCTGACGCAGATACACCCCTGTCTGCTGGGCATTCCAAACCAAACTCTCCGACATTAGCGTGCGGCAAACCGCCAGGCCCACCGCACAAGCCAAGGGGTTGCCCCCAAAGGTGCTGGCGTGATCCCCCGGCTGAAACACGGCGCAAAAGTCTTTCGCCAACAAGGCCCCGATGGGGATCCCACCGGCCAGGCCCTTGGCCAAGGTGAACACATCCGGCTCCACCCCCAGGTTACAGTGGCCCCACAGCATGCCAGTACGGCCCATGCCCACCTGCACCTCATCCAAAATCAGCAGAATGCCCCGCTCGCTGCAGATCCGGCGCAACCATTGAAAATAGGCGGGATCCCCCGGCACAACCCCCCCTTCCCCCTGCAACGGCTCCAACAGCACGGCACACACCCGCTCGCCCCAGCGATCCAACACTGCTGCTGTGCCCTCGATGTCGTTGTAGGGAACGTAATCAAAGCCGGGCACCAGAGGGGCAAAGTCTTTTTGGTATTTGGGCTGGCCGGTGGCGGTAATGGTGGCCAGGGTGCGGCCATGGAAGCTGGCATGGGCGGTGAGGATCATCGGATCTTGGATCCCGCGCACCGTGTGGGCATACTTGCGGGCCAGCTTAATGGCTCCCTCATTGGCTTCCGCCCCTGAGTTGCAGAAAAACACCTTGTCGGCACAGGAGTGCTGGGTCAGCCATTGAGCCAGTTGTGCCTGCGGCTGGTTGTAGTAAAGGTTGGAAACATGGTGCAACTGTTGTGCCTGCTCGGTGAGCGCCTGAATCCACAGCGGGTGGGCATGCCCCAGGGTACAGGTGGCAATGCCGGCCACAAAGTCCAGGTACTCGCGCCCCTGCTCATCCCAAACCCGACACCCCTGCCCGCGCACCAAGGTCAGGGGATAGCGCCCATAGGTGGCCATCACATGCTCGGCAAACAGCTCGGCAGTTGTCGGGGATCCCGAGGGGGCACTGGCAAGAGGCGAAGTTAGAGGAGACATGGCCGGTAAAAGATTGCTGTCGTGTTGGCGGCGCGGAGCGCTTTGGGGCTGGCGCAAGCCGTGTTTCGAGTGTACCACCCTGCTTTGGAGATGATATTCTGGCGGGGCCAAAGATTCAGGGATCCACAGCAAACAGACAGAAGCAAACAGACAGATGTCGCGGCGGGGGGTAACGGTCTGGTTTACAGGGTTGAGCGGGGCGGGCAAAACCACCCTGAGCTGCGGCGTGGCCCAGCAGTTGCGCGCTTGGGGGCTGCCGGTGGAGGTGCTCGACGGAGATGTGGTGCGGCAACATCTCACCAAAGGGCTCGGCTTCAGCAAAGCGGATCGGGATGAGAACATTCGCCGCATCGGCTTTGTGGCGGAGATGCTGACTCGGCACGGGGTGATTGTGCTGGTGTCGGCCATTTCCCCCTATCGGGCAGCACGGCAGGAGGTACGGCAGTATATTGGCAGCTTTATCGAAGTCTTTGTGGATGCCCCCCTGGAGGTGTGCGAACGCCGGGATGTGAAGGGCCTCTATCGAAAGGCGCGGGCAGGCTTAATCCAGCACTTTACCGGTATTGACGATCCCTACGAGCCGCCGGAACAGCCGGAGGTGGTGTGCAAAACTGCCGAGCAAAGCATCTCCGAATGTATTGACCTGGTGATACAAAGCCTAAAAAGCAGAGGTTATGTCTAACAGGCCCCCTGCTCTTACGTTGCCCGTAGAGGGTGGGCTTCCCCCCGGAGTAGCTGCAAAGAACCTAGAATTAAGAAAGGCTTACAAGCAACTCCTATGGCTTCGACATCGGCATCGGCCACTCCCATTTCGGCGCAGTGGATCTGGCGGGGGCAGTCAGTTCATTACGTCAAACAGGGTGAGCAGGGGCAGCCTCTGCTTCTGGTGCACGGCTTTGGAGCCTCCACCGACCACTGGCGCAAGAACATTCCCGAATTAGCTCAACACTACCAGGTGTACGCCATCGATTTGCTGGGTTTCGGTCGCTCCGCCAAGCCCAACTGGGACTACCGCGCCGAAATCTGGCGGGATCAGCTGCGGGACTTTTGCCAACAGGTAATCCGTCGGCCTGTGGTGGGGATCGGCAACTCCCTGGGCGGCTACGTGGTGCTCAGTTTTGCGGCGGAGTGGCCGGAGTGGGTGCGGGGCGTGGTGCTTTTGAATGGGGCAGGTGGGTTTTCCACGCTCAAAGGATCCCCGACCGGATGGCGGCAATGGATAGGCGGATTGGTGGGCTGGGGCCTGCGCCAGCGCCTGGTGTCTTACCTGCTGTTTCAGTATTTGCGGCAGCCGCACGTGATCCGAGCCAAGCTGAAGCAGGTTTACTACGACCCGGCAGCCGTGACCGATCAGCTGGTCGAGGCCATCCATCGCCCCACCCAGGATCCGGGGGCTGCCGATGTGTTTGTGGCCTTGATGCGAGGTGGGCAGAAGGGACGGTATGTAGATGAGCTGCTGTGCAGCTTGGTGCGCCCGCTGTTGTTGATCTGGGGAGAACGGGATCCCTGGATGCGGGCTCGGGAACGCTCTAAGCTGTACCGGGCCCACTACCCTCAAGCAGTGGAATACTTCCTGGAGGCTGGCCACTGCCCCCACGATGAGCGCCCCGAAGAGGTCAATGCCCTGATTCACCGGTGGATCGAGACCGGGATCCCAGCCACCACTTCTCCCCCCATTTCCAAAGCTGCCCCTGTATCGGAAGTCCATCCCTAGGCGGCCCGTCTAGCTTGGGCTGTCCAACGATTCCCCCTGGGGATCCCCTTCTAGGCCGATGGTGTACTTAGACCATTCTCGATGGGAACCACTGCCGACGGCTTTGGAGATTTCAAAGTAAAGAGTGCTGTGGGGACGGCGGGGTTGGCGCAGCAGGGGCATACCGGCTTCGCGGGGGGTGCGGTTCCCTTTTTTCACGTTGCAACGCACACAGGCACTGACCACATTTTCCCAAGTATCCCCGCCGCCACGAGACCGAGGGATCACGTGATCCAGGGTGAGATCTTCGCCGAAGCAGCCGCAGTACTGACAACGATGCCCATCCCGGTAGAGGACGTTGCGGCGCGTAAGTGGGATCTCCTTGTGGGGAACGTGGACATAGTGGCGCAGACGAATGACAGTGGGCAAAGGAATGTTGCCGTACACCACTCGGCCATTGTGCTCGATTTGCTCGGCCTTGCCCTTAAGCAAAAGAACGACTGCCCTGCGCCAACTGGTGATGTTGAGCGGCTCGTAGGAGGCATTCAAAACCAAAACCTTGCCCATAGTGCCGCGCACCGCTGACGGGATCCCCAACCTAAGCCGGAAGGCGCCAGCCCCCTGAAGTTATGCAAAATGTTAACACAGCTTTAGATTCAAGCAGTAGGAGTTCTGTGCTCCAGGAGATATTCCCGGCTGCTGCGAGAGCGCTACTCTGGAAAAGACCTGCCGGCAAGGGCGTGTTGATCCTGGGGCATTAGGTGGGGTTTCCCGAATAGGCTGAACTTTATTGAGGTGATGAAGCCGGAACTGAAATCTTCAACTCAACAGCAGGATCTGCCCCAAAAGAGAAACCCAGGCGAGGGATCCCGCTGGCTGATGGGTTTGGCCATTGCGCTGCTTTGTCTGGGATCCCCCAACCGCTGGCTGCACTGGTTTCCGGGAGCGCTGCTGGGCTTAGCCCTGCTGTTTGGCCTGTGCGAGCAACGGCAAGGGTGGGCGCGGTGGCGTTTGGCCTATGGCCTCTGGTTTTGGGTTTGCCTGTATGCCTTCTGGGTGGATCCCTTCTCGGTTAAGGTGTTGAGCGCCTGGGAGATCCTGGGGGGCGTGGTGGTGGCTCCCCTGATCCCCCTCTTTTTCACCACCGCTACGCTCCTGAGTTTGGAGCTGAGCCGCCCCCTGCCGGTTTGGGCACGTCCGCTGGGCTTGGCCACGGTCTGGACAGGCTTGGATGGGCTGTTGGGCTTGCTCTGGTGGCCCATCCCTTTCCACTGGGGATCCCTGTTGTTCGACTGGCCCCTCGGGATCCAAGTAGCCGATGTCACCGGGATCTGGGGGGTTACCTTTTTTGCCGTGTTCGTCAATGGGGTTCTTTGGCAGATGGCCAGGCAGATTTCCAGCCGGTGGCAGACGGCTAGGGGATCCCTGAGAAACGCTTTGGGTGAGATGCTCAAGAACAGAGATTTCTGGAGTACGCTTGCCTGGGGCCTGGGGCTGACAGGGCTGGTCTTGGCTTATGGAAGCGTGCGCCTGGCTTACTTCGATGCCTTGGCCGTTGAAAACAGGGATCCCGGCTTTCGGGTGGGGGCAGTGCAGCAGGTGGCTTGGCTGGAAGCCGATCGCAGTTGGGACTACCGCATGGAGCGCTACCGGGAGCTGCATCAGCTTTCTGCCCAGGGGGTGGCTGCCGGGGCGCAGTTGGTGATTTGGCCGGAGGGGGCGCTGCGGGCACGGCTGCTGAATACCGGCCTAGAGCCTTACGTGATCGAGCCGATGCAAGCGATTCTGCCGCCGGAAGGCGCTTTGATTACGGGGGCAACAGAGCCGGATCCCCGCACAGCCCATTTGCCGGAGCCAGAGCAGCGATTTTTTAACACGGCCCTATTGCTTGACGCCCGGGGCAACTTACTGGATGGGTTTGGCAAGCAGTGGATCTTTCCCTATTTCGAGTCGGGGCGCTACGTGCCTTCACCCGATGGCTATCGGCCTCTGGACGGAGGGGAGCTTTTCGGGCCTTTGGGGGTGATGATCTGCTTGGAGAGCGTGTTGCCTGCGCCCAGCCGAACTTTGACTCGTCGCGGTGCCGAGTCTTTGATCGTAATTTCGGATGATAGCTGGTTTGGCAATAGCCACTGGCCGATGCTGCATGGCAAACTCTCGGTTTTTCGGGCTGTGGAAAATCGGCGTAGCGTGGTGTTTGTCAACAACACCGGCGGCAATTTGGTGGTGGATCCCTCAGGTCGGCTCCAGCAGGTTGGCCCCATCTTTCAGCGGGGGGTGATCACGGGAGAGGTGAGGCGGCGCTCTGAGACAACTTTCTACAATCGCGCAGGGGATTGGCTGGCGTGGCTGACGTTGGGGCTATCTTTGGGGCTATGGCGCTGGGGATCCCGAGTGAGGCAAGGATGAGTTAGGATCAGTAAACCTGCCCAGGATCAAGATTGGGATTGCTTGCTCCGGAGCGGCGGGTTCCCCTATCGAATCAACCGTTGCTGATGTAGCTCAGTTGGTAGAGCAGCTCACTCGTAATGAGCAGGTCGTCGGTTCGAGTCCGATCATCAGCTTTCTGGAGTTGAACACCTCAGAGTCCCTTTGGGAGAAGAGTTGGGGGTGGTCGCGGAAGCGGCGCGGAGCGTTTGGGCAGCAGCGATCATTCTTTCGAATTGCAGTGAAACCTTGGAACGGCTACAGTTGTCGAGGGCACCAGAAAAGATTTCGGGTAGAGACCCCCAAAGAATGGAGAATATCTCTCATTACCCCTGTGCAGTACTTCCAATGCTCAGGATCTGCACACATGCGGTCGGGATTCAACTCCATCTCATAATGGATAACATTGGGGATCCCGGCAAACTCATCAGAAGAGTAAACTACCCGGCTCCGACCGCTAAGCGGTACGGAGCGGGCTTTCAGTAGCCCTGAGCCTGTTCTGCTCTACCAGAGAACAAAACAGGCCCGAACCTCTAGGCCGGTTTACGGCAGCCCCCAAGAGCGCAATCACATTCGCACCATTCAAATCCGCATCCCCTTCCCATCCACAGTGCCCACACTTGAACGACTTGCCACTGCGGTAGGATTGCGCAGGGTCGGGATGGATGTGCAAACACCGGTGGCAGGTCTGCGACGTGTAGGCAGGCGGCACAAGAATCAGAGAAACCCCTGCAACCCTCGCCTTGTATTCCAGAAATTGACGTAGTTGGTAGAACGCCCAACTGTTGGTCCTACGCCGCTCAGCTTTGCTGCGGGGTTGTTGATTGACCCTTTCCCGGATCCCTGTCAGGTCTTCCAGGGCGATAGCGCTGTTAGTAGCTTTTGCCCTAGAGACAATAGCTTTGGAGATGCGATGATTGACCCACACTTGAAAGCGTCTCTCCTTGCCAGACAGCCGTTGCAACAGTTCTCTGCATCTGCGCCGCGAACTGCGTGTGCCCTTACTGGCTTTGCGTTGGAGTGCCGCCCTCAACCGGGAGTAGCGGTCGCGGACTCTGTTCAACTGCTGTCCATTCCAGTTATCTCCTTCCGATGTATGGGCAATATCTGTCCTTCCCAAGTCCACCCCGATCACCTTGTCGGTATCTTGTTGCTTGGGTGGCTTTTTCTCTACGCAAATCTGGATGTAGTAGGAGCCATCTTTGCGCTTGATCAGCGTGGCAGATTTGGGGTTGGAACCAGCCAGCATCCCACGCTGGTAGTTGCCAATGGCCAGTTCAAAGCGTTCTCTCCCTTCCACCGTGGTGAGCGACACCGTCCAGTCTTTTTGACGGAACGAAAAGATACGGGCGTCGTAGGTAACAAAGCCGCTCTTAAACTCCTTGACGGGACGCTTTTTCTGCTTAGCCACTTTGCGGGAACCCGCTACCCGTCTGCACACCTGTTGAGCCAAGTTACTGGACAAGCCAAACCGGGCTCGAGTCTCGTAGTAGCAAAGAGATTGCAGTTTGACCGCGTTGACGATCTTCTCCGGCGTGTTCTGGTTGACCCAATTCAAGGCTTGGCCAAAAGCCTCCAAAGTCGCGTCCAATTTGGCGGCTTGCGACTGGGCTACCTTGAGCTTGCAGGAGACGGTCAGGACTTGGCTCATAAGTTCATTGTACTTCATCAAAGCGCATTCCTCCCGGCACTGACCCTACGGGTACAGTGCGGGGCTCCTGCGATTTCTAGCTGAGGAGAAACAATCAGCAACAGAAAAGGTTTGCCCCTGCGCTTAGCCGCCAGCTTATCCATTAAGTCAACAACGGCCTCTCGCCGGCAACCCCCTGTGCGCACAAACAAGACTTTATCGGCTTTTTCCAAAACATACATAAAACGCTTGGCGCGAGCAGTGTAGCGAGTTCGCATTCGCTCATGGATGGGGTGCATATTCTGAAGTGGATCCTCCCCCTCTTCCACCTCATGGCCAAAGGAGAGGCCCATCCACTTGCTGTGGTAAATTCGCCTATCTTCAGGGCTGTAGTGCAAATATTGCGGATCCCACATGCCCTGAAACTCGTTGTGGATCATATCGGCCACATCAGCCAAATTGCTGGTGCGCGTCAAATCAAAAGGAAAGGCAGGCCCGTCATATTCCAACTTGTAGAGCAGCATTCGCACCGCGCAGCGATCCCCTAACGGCACAATGGCAACACGATGAATATCCGATAATTTGCAGGTGTATTCCAGCAGCATGACCGATTCGGGAGCAGCCTTTACCCGGCTTTCGAGGCCGCCTTCCCCGATCATCAGGGTTCGGAAGAGAGCTTCCCGGTGGCTCGGATCTTCATAAACACCCGCTGGCATGGCTTTGAGAGCGGCCCGCACTTCCTTCCACATGGGGTGGATGTTGTACTCGTGATTGCTCTGGTTGATCACGCACAGGCGAGGTATGGGATCAGAAGAGCCTTCTGAGGATCCACTGAGCTTGAGAAGGATCAACGATCCATCCTCGAAGATCGTTTCTACTGCTGCTGAGGAAAAGAACTGGGCTACTGGGGAGAAGACCAGATCGGCATCCGCAGGAATGGAGAGGGTTGTTTGCACTGAACCATCTTCTCGTATGGAAAGTGAATATAGGGTCGCATCCCCTATCCTTTCATCGCTTCTGCCAACATACAGACCCGGTTGTAGATGTGCTTTTTGGAAAGCGGCTTGCAAAGGCTGCCAAGTGGGCGTGATGGTATAGGGATAGGGAGTTACATTCACGATGCGAAATTGATTTTTGCCCGTCTCTACGGTTACCCAAAAACCATGCTCCTCTTCAAAAATGACCTGTTCCCCAGTGAGTTGAGGGAGCTTGCCACGAGCCGAGCTAACTTGGCTGGGATCCAGAAGAGAGAGATCGATGGCCTCAAACATGACCTGATGACCCTTGGAATTGGGGTGAGCTAGGTCAAAAGCAAGGTCTGGTTTCCAGCGGCCCTGTCCATCTTCCAAATGAGGCAGCCAATTGAACACAGGGCATCCCCAGCTGAGCATTCTTTGCTGAGTTTCTTGCAAAATAAGATGCTGTTCTGGGCCGTAGTCTGCATGGGGATAAACCCCTCCCAGAACTGGCAAGGCTCCAATGTCTTGAATTCGCTGAATTAGCCGCTGCAGGCCGTTTTCAAACCGCCTCTGCAGGGCGCGGCGATGCTGGGGCAAGGCCGATACCAAGCCTTCATTTCCCAAGGACAGGGCAACAATAACGACATCAGGACGTTCAGGGATCACCGCCTGCTCAAACCGCAACAGAGTTCGGCTGACATTGGCCCCCAATTGGGAGAGATTTCGCACTTGATGGCCATAGCGCTCTTGTAGAGCTTTCTGCAACAGCCAAGCCCAACCTCGCAACAGCCAAGCGCTGCACCCCAGGGCAACGGAGCTGCCCAAAATGACGACTTTTAGCCCTTGCGGATTTTCCGGTTCGACCTCAGGAATGGGATCGGCAAAATAGCCGTAAGGATAGGCAGGGATCCGGCCAAACTCTCCATCCTCAACAATTAAAACTGCCGGTAAAGGTTCTGGCTCAAGTGGCACCCAGCGATTGACATCGGCGGATTCCCAAATCACTTCGCCACCGGCTTGAACGCGCAGATACCGGTACTCTACTCGAGGGATTTCTTTTGAACACCCGCTATAGGGCAACAACGGGCCGGGCGTGCCGTCTGCTGGGCTCAACGGCAACTCTACCCACCACAGCGGATAATGAGCGGGATCCGTCTGCAGCCAAATGCAATGGCAGGGATCCCAGGAGCCCAATTTTGCGCTGGATCCCACCAAGGCAATTCTCTCGCCCGGCTGGGTGATGGCACGAACCTGGAAGCGATACATAACGTTTTCCTGGCACAGGATTCAATGGGAAATTGTGGGGCTGTGCGGGCAGACTGCACTCACTCATCACCCAATCAACAGCTCAGCAGCCGGCTGAGAAAAGCAAGAGCCTGGGATCCGATCCCATCTCTGCCGTTTTATCGGGGAAAAAGAGAGATTCTTAAATCTGGAAAGCAAAGGTTAAGAGAAGGTCTTTGACACCCAGAAATTCAGTTCAACCGGGCCAATACGGTTCTGAATAAAAACCAAGTCAATTTTCGGCTTAAAGCTAGCATATTGACTGAGGACTGTCTGTTTTCCAGAGCACTTTCAGACCCTCTCTGGGGTACAGATTTCCAACTGTCGCTGCGGCAAAATGACCTCAAAGCTGGATCCCTGGCCCAGCTTACTCTCCACCTGCACCTGACCTTGATGCTGTTGGGCAATGCTTTTGACGATCGCCAGCCCCAAACCTGACCCCAAGAGGCGACCGGGATCCCCGCTGCGAGCCGGATCTGCTCGATAAAAGCGATCGAACACATGGGGCAGAGCCTGAGGCGGGATCCCTGGCCCGGTATCTTGTACCCGTACCACCAGCTCTGGGGATCCAGAGCGCAGCCGCTGCTCCAGCCTCACCTGCACCTCTCCTTGCGGGGGAGTGTGGAGAAGGGCATTTTCGATCAAGTTGGTAAACAGGCGGGCCAATTGATCTTCATCTCCCCAAAAGCCAAAGGGATCCACCTGGGCGGGAGAAGGTTCCGTCCCGCTCTCAGGGGCAGCAATATCCAGCTGCAAGCGGATCTGCTTTTGGTTGGCCAAGCCCTGCAGCTCTTCCACCACCTGCAGCAGCAGAGCATCCAGCGCACAGCAACGGGGTTGGAAAGGCACCATACCGCTGTCGTGGCGGGCCAGAAACAGCAGGTCATCCACCAGACGACCCAGCCGTAAACACAACCGCTCCACCATCTGCCAGCGCTGCCGGGTGTCGGCATCCAATTGGGAATCCGCCAAAGCCACCTGTACCGCGGTTTGGATGCTGGCCAAGGGACTGCGCAGCTCGTGGGAGGCATCGGCGGTAAATTGCTTGAGCTGCTGATAAGACTGCCGGATGGGCTGCATGGCCAGGCCGGAGAGCATCCAGCCAATGGCCCCCACACCCGTCAAACCGGCCACCACCCAGAGGGAAAGATCCCGGATCAACTGTCGCGTTGGCTTGCTCACCTCAAACCAAGGATGGCTGACCCGCAGATAGCCCAGCAGCTTCCCATGGGCCACGATCGGCTCGGTGAACTGACGCAGCCAATACCCAGGGGCGATACGGGCAGTGTGCAGGGATCCCTCGGTCAATAGGGGGGCAGGGATCCCGCCGGGCACCGTGGACCAGATGAGCGTTCCTTGAGGGCCGAACCACTCCAAGTCGATGTGATCGTCCTCTAGGGTGCTGGGATCATCCCGAAAGCTGGCCTCCAAGCTGCGGCGGGCTTGCTGCGGATCCAAGAGGCTCTCATCCACCACCAAAGACCGCTCGACAATTTCCACCACATGGCCAAGGGTATCGTCCACCCGTTCAATCAGGGTTGACTGCACGTACCAATAGAAGCTGCCGGCAAACAACAGCAGCAACACTGCCGTAACCGTTGTATACCAGAAGGCCAACCACTGCCGCGTCGCTTGAAACATGGGAGCTGCACCGCGGGGGGAAACGGAGTGGGGCTAGCTGTGAACACGGGGTTCGGGGTGAAGGGAAGACAAGATCTCGGCCTCCACCTGGAGTAGAGTATCGAGACGCTCCTGCACCTGATCGGCGGGAAACTGCTCCAACGCCAAATCCAAATAAAGCTGCCAATGGCGCTCCTCCGCAGCCGCCAGCCAGAGATAAAACTGCCGTAGCTCTGGGTCAGGCGCGTGGATCCCCAACAGGCCCAAGCGTTCGTGGCTGCGGGCCTCAATGATGGCTGCCACCAGCAGGGTATCCAACAGATGCTCCGGCTCGGAGCGGCGCAGGTGTTGGTTCAGACGACCGGCATAGGGCGCAGCCGACAAGGGCTTGATGGGGATCCCCAGCCGTTGCAGGTGGCGATGCACCCGCTCAAAATGCTGCAGCTCCTCCCGCGCCAGCGGCGAGAGGGTTTCCACCAAACGCCCATTAGCCGGGTAGCGAAACAGCAAGCTGAGGGCGTTGCCCGCTGCTTTTTTCTCACAATTGGCGTGGTCTAGCAAGACCAGATCGATGTGCCGGGTAGCCTGTTCGATCCAGTCCTCAGAGGTACGAGAAGCAAGTTCTAGAGCAAGCACAGGGCCGGTAGGAAAGGGTTAAGAGAAGTTCTAGGGACGAACAATCTCCACAGTAACCCGCCCCGTCAGCTCCGGGATCGGGGGATGACACTTGGTCAATCGGATCTTAGCTTTGCTGGCCCCTGTCTCCCGCAGCACCATTTCGGCAATCGCCTCCGCCAAGCTCTCGATCAGCACAAACTGATTGCTTTTCACCAGTTCCGCAATCCCGGCCACTGCAGAACGGTAGTCGAGGCTATCACACAGTTGGCCGCTGAGAGCAGCCGGGCGCAGATCCGCCCACAACTCGAAATCCACCTCAAACCATTGCCCCAAAGCCCGTTCCGCCTCATCAAGGCCGGTATAACCGTAGTAGCGCAGGCCGGAGACGATCAGCCGATCTCGCAACTGCTCAGGGGGTTGCCGAGGGATCCGATCGGGATCTGGATAGGGCTGCTGACTGTTGCTGCTGACACTGGTGGGGATCTGTAGCTGATACATTTACGCTGAACACTGCTGAACATCACTGTTCAACTATGCAGCGATAGCATTCTGTTTGTTTCCAAACAGAATGGCGGTATCCCGCAAAGCTTTGAGTAGAATACCCAAAGCGCAGTTTCCGTGTCGTCTTACTACCAATTTTCTGCTTTGCTTTGGCTACCATGTTGGCAGACTCGAAAGTAAACAGAAAGATCAACTGGTAGTAATCCGTACTGAACATATTATACATTATTTTCAGTATAGTTGAGCTTATTATTGACTAGAGTCATGCTCCATCACATCCTCCAAGCTCGACCTGGAGACCCTATCCCGCAGGGCCTGGCGAAACAACGAAACCTTGGCTCGACCCTAGGAGCAGGCTGCCCCTTGTCCCCATTTCCTTTTTGATTCTTTAACAAACTCCGGGATCCCCATCCCTCAATGGCTGAGGGCCAACGCTCTCCCCTCTACGGTCGCTGCCATCTCCCACAACAGATCTTCCGTCTCTTCCCAGCCGATGCAGCCATCGGTGATGGAAACCCCGTACTGGAGCGGCGCCCCTTCCTGCCAGGTTTGCTTGCCCGGGTAGAGGTTGCTCTCCAGCATCAGCCCCATCAGAGCCCGCTGCCCCGCCTGGTACTGCTGTAGCACTGCTCGACAGACGGATCCCTGGTTGCGGTAATTTTTGTGGGAGTTGTCATGGGAGCAGTCCACCATCACCGAGCGAGGGATCCCTTGATCCTTCATCAGCAGTGCCGCCCGCGCCACATCTTCCGGGCCGTAGTTGGTCTTGCCCCCTCCCCCCCGCAACACGATGTGCCGATCCGGGTTGCCGGTGGTTTTTACCAAAGCCGTCATGCCATCTTGGCCAATGCCCAAGAAACTGTGGGGATGGCTGGCGGAGAGAATGGCATTGAGCGCGATTTCCAGCCGTCCATCGGTGCCGTTTTTGAAGCCCACAGGCATGGAGAGGCCGCTGGCCATTTCCCGGTGAGTTTGGCTTTCGATGGTTCTGGCGCCAATGGCCGCCCAGCTCACCAGATCCGCCGTGTATTGAGGGGTCACCGGATCCAGCATCTCGGTGGCACAGGCCAGGCCCAGCTCGTTGATCTGCAGGAGAATGGAACGGGCCAGTTGCAGGCCGGTGGCAATGTCGCAGGAGCCATCCAGGTGGGGATCGTTGATCAGGCCCTTCCAGCCCACCGTGGTGCGGGGTTTCTCAAAATACGTGCGCATAACGATCACCAGGTGCTCCCGAGTTTGGTCGGCCACCCGCTTGAGGCGATGGGCATACTCCAGAGCCGCTGCGGGATCGTGGATGGAACAGGGGCCGACGATCACCACCAAGCGATGGAGATCCCGTCCGTGGATGATGTCGCGGATGGCTTGCCGAGTGGAGAGCACCACTTGCGCTGCCGTTTCCGTAAGGGGCAGCTTGGCCTTGACAGCAGCAGGGGCAATCAAGGGAGTCACCTCTTGGATGTTGCAATTGTCGGTTTGGGGGGGCATGGAACTGTCCTTAGTGTGCAAGTGGGTGGATGGGGTCGTCGAGCCATCAAAAAAGCCCTGGCGCTGGGCTCAGGGCTTCAGGACTGACTCGGGTAAACCTAGGTCTTTAGTTTACGCGCCACCCTTCCGCCCTGGTCGTTGCCAGGGAAAGGTAAAGTAGCCAAAAAAGGAAGCGCGCCAGACCATGCGGAGAACAAACTTAAAACCTGTACGAGATAACTATACCCGAAAAAACCTCGTTTGACACCTCAGGGATCCGGTTTCCTGGCGGAGAGACCAGCGGGAAGTCTTAAGTCGACCGAGCCGCTGGCTTGGCAATCCAGTAGCCGCAGGGGTGTTCTCCCTGCACCTGCCAGGTGATGCGCTCTACCCGGCAATCGGGCAAGGCGGCAGCAAACATCTCCAGCTCGTGGCCGCAGACGCTGGGAAAGGTGTGGGCAATCTGGGCAATGGCGCAATTGTGCTCGACCAACACATACTGCTCGACGTAAGGCTCGGATCCCTCTGCTGCCATCGGCACAGTCAGGTCGGCAGGATAGGGGTAGTACTCCGCCATGTAACCCTCTGCCTGGCGCAACTGCACCAAACGCTCCAGCCGCTCCCGCAGGGATCCGGATCCCAGTTGGGCCTGATACTCCCGGGCTTTGCGCTGCCACTGGTGGTGGAGAAGGGATCCCATCTGTTCGGATCCCAGAGTTTCGGCCAGGGTGTTGAGCAGACCAAGGGCAAACTCATCGTAGCTGGCGGGGAACTGCTCTTCTCCCAAGGGGCTGAGCTGATAGAGATGCTGGGGTCGCCCTAGACCATTGGGTTGAGCGATATGTTGGATCAACCCCTCTGCCTCCAGATCCTTGAGGTGGCGGCGGATGGCCTGGGGAGAAATGCGCAGGTGCTCTGCCAGCGTTTGGGCGTTGGCCTGCCCCGCCTTGCGCAGATAGACCAAGATGGCCTGCTTACTCGAAGCGGGTTGAGCGACCTGCCCGGAGATCTTGCGCGTGCTGTCCACCCTCGCCCTCCTGGTTAGACCGGGATCCATCGGCTGCCGCTGCCAGCACAGCTCTCTGCTATTTTGACAACGGGATCATTGCTAAAGTAACCTGAGGATCAGTTAAACAACAACTCTGTTGTTTTATTTGGCCATCTGTCTTAGTCGCGTTTCTACCCTGTCACTACCCGAGAGCCATCCATGTCTACGAGCGTCCGCGCCCTGGTCAACCAGCCCTACAAGTACGGCTTTGTAACCGACATCCCCTCTGAGTCGATTGGCAAAGGCTTGAACGAAGAGGTGATTCGGCAGATCTGGGCCAAGAAAGGGGAGCCGGACTTTATGCTAGAGTTCCGGCTGCGGGCCTACCGCCAGTGGCTGAAGATGAGCGAGCCCACCTGGCCCAACGTCAGCTACCCGCCCATTGACTACCAAAACATTGTCTACTACTCGGCCCCCAAGGTGCAGCCCAAGAAAAAGAGCCTGGACGAAGTGGATCCGGTGCTGTTGGAGACCTTCGAGAAATTGGGGATCCCCTTGTCTGAACAGAAGCGGCTGGCCAATGTGGCGGTGGATGCCATCTTCGACAGCGTTTCGGTAGCCACCACCTTCCGGGAAAAGCTGGCCAAGGAAGGCGTGATCTTCTGCTCCATGTCGGAGGCACTGCGGGAGTATCCGGAGCTGGTGCGCAAGTACTTGGGCAGTGTGGTTCCCATTGCTGATAACTACTACGCGGCGCTGAACTCGGCAGTGTTCAGTGATGGATCCTTTGTCTATGTGCCCAAAGGGGTGCGCTGTCCCATGGAGCTTTCCACCTATTTCCGCATCAACAACGGCGAATCGGGCCAGTTTGAGCGCACCCTGATCATTGCCGACGAGGGATCCTACGTCAGCTACTTGGAAGGGTGTACTGCCCCCATGTTCGACACCAACCAACTGCATGCGGCGGTGGTGGAGCTGATCGCCCTAGACAATGCCGAGATCAAGTACTCGACGGTACAGAACTGGTATGCCGGCGACGAAAACGGCAAAGGGGGCATTTATAACTTTGTAACCAAGCGCGGCCTGTGTCAGGGGGCAAACTCCAAGATCTCCTGGACGCAAGTGGAGACCGGCTCCGCCATCACCTGGAAGTACCCCAGCTGTGTGCTGGTGGGGGAAAACTCGGTGGGCGAGTTTTACTCGGTTGCCCTCACCAACAACTACCAGCAGGCCGATACCGGCACCAAGATGATTCACGTGGGCCGCAACACCCGCAGCAAAATTATCTCCAAAGGGATCTCGGCTGGGCACTCCAAAAACAGCTACCGCGGCCTGGTCAAGATCGGGCCGAAAGCGGAAGGTGCCCGCAATTTTTCCCAGTGCGATTCCATGTTGATCGGGGATCAGTGCAGCGCCAACACCTTCCCCTATATCGAGGTGCAAAACAACACCGCCAAAGTGGAGCACGAAGCTTCCACCTCTAAGATTGGAGAAGAGCAATTGTTCTACTTCCAGTCCCGCGGCATCTCTGCGGAAGATGCTGTGTCCATGATCATCAGCGGCTTCTGCCGAGAAGTGTTCAACCAACTGCCGATGGAGTTTGCTGTAGAAGCCGATCGATTGCTGAGCCTAAAGTTAGAGGGATCCGTCGGCTAGGGGATTGCTCCCAATGCGAAGCTGAGCAAGTGGGCGAGGCCGCTGACACGCTGTGGGAGCAGGCGCTGCCATTTTCAGGAGAAGGGTAAGGGGTTAGGTAACTCCCAAGGCAGAGGGCTGTGATCCCCTGAAGCCAGAGGCGGCCCAAGGGCTTGGCGACGTTGCAAACAGCGCATGGATGCAGGGGGGGAGAGGGGATAATCAAGGAGTTTTGAACCGTAAGGCTAGGCAGGAGAAGTTCCCCATGAGGGCATTTCTGGAGGAGTTCAAAAAGTTCATCAGCCGGGGCAATGCCTTAGATTTGGCTGTTGGCGTTGTTATTGGAGGTGCTTTTGGGAAGATTGTGACTTCTTTTGTAGCAGATCTATTTACTCCGGTTTTAGGCTTGATGATTGGTGGAGTGAGCTTCCAGAACTTGGTCTGGAAAATCGGTGGAAGTCCTGAAGACCCAGTTACGATTAACTACGGTAGCTTTCTGCAAGCTGTGTTTGATTTTGTGATTATCGCTTTTGCCATCTTCTTACTGGTGAAGGCGATCAACACCCTACAGCGAAAGGAGGAAGAATCTCCTCCCACATTGCCCCCACCAGAAGTGGTTTTGCTGACAGAGATCCGGGATATCCTCAATCGCCACTCCCAATAGAGCTATAGGGGATCCTTAGGCCCAAAGTCCAAACCTAGTTCAGGGATCCTCTAACCTTCCAATCCCTGCCCTTCAGTGGCAACTCTAGAGTCTAGCTATGATCTGCGAAAACAGCCCTGTTATCTTATCCGTTCGAGATCTCAGCGCCGAGATCGACGGCACCCCCATTCTCAAGGGGTTGAGCCTGGAAATTCGCGCCGGAGAAATCCACGCCATCATGGGCCCCAATGGCTCTGGAAAAAGCACTTTTTCCAAGATCTTGGCTGGCCACCCCGACTACCGGGTGACAGGAGGCGAGATCCTCTATCTGGGCAAGAATCTTCTGGAAATGGAACCGGAGGAGCGGGCTTGGGCAGGGATCTTCTTGGCGTTTCAATACCCCATCGAGGTTCCGGGGGTGAGCAACTTGGATTTCCTGCGCGCCGCCTACAACGCTCGCCAGAAATATCGGGATCAGCCGGAACTGGATGCTCTGGATTTTGACGACCTGGTACGGGAAAAGTTGGATATTGTCAAAATGGATCCCGTTTTTTTGGAGCGCTCTGTGAATGAGGGCTTTTCCGGCGGCGAGAAAAAGCGCAACGAGATCCTGCAAATGGCGGTGTTGGAGCCTACGCTGGCCATTTTGGACGAGACGGATTCCGGTCTGGATATCGACGCGCTGCGCATTGTGGCCCACGGCATCAACCGACTGGCCGGCCCTGAGAATGCCATGCTCTTGATCACCCACTACCAACGCTTGCTGGACTATGTAACCCCCGACCACGTGCATGTGATGGAGGGGGGTCGTATCGTCATCAGCGGGGACAAGACCTTGGCGCTGGAGCTGGAAGAACGGGGCTACGACTGGATCAAAACTCAGTCGGGTCAAGAACCGGCAGCTGCGACATCTCGGCAGGAGAAAGAGGGATGAGCGCCACCTTGCCCAAACCTTTTGCCCCAGAGAGCCGCCTATTCCTGGAGCACATCCTCGGCCAAATCCCGGAAAGGCAGGATCCCTACACCACCCTTAGGCAGCAGGCCCGCGCCCAACTGGCCGAACTGGGGATCCCGACCCCACGGGAAGAAGATTGGAAATACAGCGATCTCTCGCCGCTGCTGGCCCACGAGTTTCGCCTGGCTGTCGCGACGGATCCGGCTCTGGATGCGGCAACCCTAGAGCCCTGGCTTTGGCCGGAAGCCAGCTATAGCCGCGCCGTGTTCGTCAACGGCTACTTTGCCCCCCAGCTTTCTGATTTGAGCGGCCTGCCCACCGCTTTGCAGGTGATCCCTTTAGCCCAAGCCCCAGGGGAGTTGCTGCAAACCCTGGCCAAGACGGATGTGTTTACGGCCCTCAACACCGCTCATCTGGGAGATGGGATCCAGATTGGCCTACAGCCCGGCCAGGAAGTTCCGTCACCGCTGCACCTGCTGTTCATAACGGTGGCTCCTGAGGGAGAGGCCGTTTTGGCCCAGCCCCGCTGCCTGCTGTCTTTGCAAGCCCACAGCTCCCTCACGCTGATCGAAGATCATGTATCCCTGGGATCCGGGATCCCCTTTGGCAACGCGGTTACGGAGATCGCCCTGGCAGAGGGATCTCGTTTGCACCATGTGATTTTGCAAAGGCAGGGATCCCCAGCCTTCCACATCAACAAGACCGCCGTGCGCCAAAGCCGCGACAGCCACTACCGCCTCCAGGCCATTCAATGGGGATCCCAGTTTTCCCGCCACAACCTGGAGGTCACCCAGGCCGGAGCCCAGGCCCACACCCAACTGCAGGGGCTAACGCTGCTGAAGGGATCCCAGCACAGCGACACCCACTCCCGCCTGGTGCATCAGGCCCCCCACGGCAGCAGCCGCCAATTCCACAAGTGCATTGTGGACGAGACGGCCCATGCGGTCTTCAGCGGACGGATTCTGGTGAGCCGAGAGGCCCAACTGACGGACGCCGCCCAGACCAACCGCAACCTGCTCCTAGGCCCCAAAGCGCGGGTCAACACCCAGCCACAACTGGAGATCTTTGCCGACAACGTCAAGTGTGCCCACGGGGCCACCGTCAGCCAACTGGAGGCAGAAGAGATCTTTTATCTGCAAAGCCGGGGTATTCCCCAAGCTGAGGCCAGGCAACTTCTCACCTGCGCTTTTGCGGCAGAAGTTCTGGAAGGGATCCCGTTGGCTCAGCTTCCCGCCCTGGTAGCCCGCCAGTTGGCCGGGATCCCGTGAATCCAATCAATTCCAATAACAATAATAAGTTGTTGCTCCCCCATTACCCTCAAGAGTGACCAGACTTGGGCGTGATGGATAGGCATCACTGACGCGACAGAGATTTAGGGGTTTCCTTATCAATCCTCCGCAGTTGCGTTTTGCTGCAAATCTTGGGTTAGAAACGCTCAAATTACCACAGAGCAAGGGTTTGGGCCATTGTCATCACTGAGGAAATAGCCAGAATAAAAGTAGCCATTGACCCAGCGATGGGCGCTACGACAACTCGGTGAACGAACGATGTTTCCCTCTCTTTTAACTCCACGTGCAGCAGGCATACTCCTATCGGGAGCTGTCTTGGGCATCCACTGCCAGGTGGCCATGGCCGCTCCCTTCCGCGACACCTTTGGTCACTGGGCCCAAGCCTACATTGAGACCCTCTCCGCTCAAGGAGTGTTGAACGGCTTCCCCGATGGCACCTTCCGCCCCAATGAGCCGGTTACCCGCGCTCAGTTTGCCACCATTGTCAATACCGCTTTCCGCCTCCGCAATACCTCCGGTACTTTTATCGGCTTTCGGGATGTGCCCCCCACCCACTGGGCAGCCAGTGCCATCTCGACGGCAGCGGCCAACAACTTAGTCGCAGGCTTTCCTGATGGCACCTTCCGTCCTGAACAGCCCGTTACCCGCACCGAAGCGCTGGTGGTTTTGACCAACGCCATTGGCAACACGGGAGCGATCCCAGCCGCTCAGCCCGGAGATCTCTTCAGCCGCTACCGAGATGCGGCAGCCATCCCCAATTGGGCCCTGGCACAACTTGCGGCAGCCAACCGCGCCGGGTTGATCGTCAATTATCCAGACCCGATGCTCTTGGAACCCAACCGCCCCGCCACCCGTGCCGAGGTGGCAGCCTTCACCCACCAGGCCATGCTCAGCCGGGGATCCTTGGTGGCACAAAACCCAGGGGGATCCCTCTCCGGTTCCCAGCCAGGCTTTGACCTGCGCCTTTCCACCCTAGCGGCGGGCACCCTGATGCAAACCACTACCCCCTTCAACGAGCGCCTCTTCATTGCCCCCAACGAAACCCGGCCCATGTCTTTGATCGTCCGCAACCCGATTCGCAACGCCCAGGGGGATATTCTGGTGCCTTTTGGCTCGCGGGTGGATGGCCGCTTTGAGCCAGCCCCAGGGGGCACCCGTTTTGTGGCGGAAAGCATCATTGTCAACAACCAACTGTTCCCCTTGGCTGCCCAGTCAGACATCATCCACGATGTCAAGGATCCCCGCTACACCACCACAGGCAAAATCATTCAGGATGCAGCCATCGGCGCGGCAGCGGGCGCCATTCTCGGCTTGGTAACCGGAGACAATGCCATTGCCACAGAAGAAGTGCTGGGGGCAGGGGTGGCCGGAGCGGTGATCGGCAATGTCACGGCGCCGCAAGTGGTGGTGCTGGATCCCAATCAGGTGATCGAGCTGCGCCTCACTCAGGATCTGGCGCTGGCCCCGACATCCCGATAAAAGCGGTGCTGGCATAGCTATCTTCCCAGCCAATCCAAAAGGGTTGTTCCCCCCAACCACAGGCCGAGCAAAATGGAAGTGGTCAGCAGCCCCCCTGCCACACAGATCAGGGATCCCAAGCTGCACAGGATCCCGTCTTCTTCCAGGAGGCCAAAAGCGGTGACGAAAACCCCCATTGCCGGCAGGGTGTTGGTGCCTGGAACGGGGATGATCATGGAAATCCCCATCAAGCCGATCCAGGTGCCCAGCCAGACTTGGCCGAGCCGTGTGGTGCAGAGCTGCTTCCAACGGGGGCGGGCAATTTTTTCAATGCGCTGCAACCATGGGATCCCAGCCTGCACCCACTTTTGAAAATGCTTCCGTTCAATAGAGGTCTGCAACACCCATTTCGGCAGCCAAGGAGTGGTTCGCCCTGCCAGCATTTGTGCGGCCAGCAACAGGATGACCACGCCAAAGGGAGTGGAATAGCCGGGAGCCGGCAAGGGCAAAGCAGAAGGGAAAGAGAGCACCGCCAAAAACAAGCCAAAACTGCGCTCGCCCGCCAGTTTTAGAATGTCTTCGATGCGGATCAACCCTTCCGGGGAGGGTTCGGGTTGCTCTGGGCTCTCGGGAAGGCGGGAAAATCGGGCTAGCTCTTGAGACAGACGGGCCATAGAGGGGGCAGGGCTGGAGCGGGCAAAGTTTGGCAACGGGTGGGCACTACCTGGAGGGCCAACGATAGCCTACTGCAAATTCAAGTTGTGTTGGATATCTTGAGCAAAGGGGTGGTTTCGGAGAGGTGACATGCTCGGTGACAGGTTCAAGAGGGCCGTAAACATCAGCAGCCTTGAGCGACAGCAGAAGGCTCCGACTCAGTTCCGCAAAGGGGGGCGTGGGCTGGGATGGCTCCTGCTGCTGGGATCCCTGTTGATGGTGGGGCGCGGTGTGGCCCTGGCAGAAGCGCAGTTGGAGGTGGGCACTTCCACCACCCTATCCCCGCAGGCAGCTCCGTCGGTGTTACCACCCCCCCCTGTGGGAGTCCGACAAATTTCCGTGGATACCGATCCCGAGCAAACCGCCGATATGCCCCTTTCCCTGATGGCCGAACAGGTGTTGGAGGCGGTGTGCGAAGCCCAGATTGATGCCCAACGGGCCTTGGCTCTCATGCCCGACCTGAGCGAATCCCATATCCGTGCTGCCTGTCCGAAGCGGCTGATCCCCAAAAGCTGAGAGGTCGCCCCCAAGTTGGCACCGAAGATTAGCCGGAAATACATTATTGTGGCGTTATTGTGGATCCAAACCCCCGTCCTTATTGCTATTTGGGTGGCGTTGTTGGGACAGTTGCAGCCGGTGGGAGTATTGGTGGCGGCCTTTTTGCACTTTTCTTCGAGCAATCTGCATCTGTCTCACTTGAAACAATAGAGGCCATAGCACACTAAGGGATCCCTAAACCAAGCCCTGATTCAAGATCTCGCGGGAACGGGCGATGGCTGCTCTCAAGTTGGCCCGCTGGGTGTAGCGCATCGTCATGGCGGCAGTTGTGTGGCCCAGCAAGTGCTGAATGTGTTCGGGGGCAACGCCGCGATCCAGCAACAAGGTGGCAAAACTGTGGCGAAACTGGTGGGGGGTTTGATGTCCCGGCTCAGGCTCGGTGAGCTTGAGAACAATGTGGCGCAGGCCATCGTAGGTGAGGGGGCGCCCCCGGTAGGCCAAGCAGCGAGATTGGGAAACAAACAAGGGATCCGTCGGCGCGCACGGGCCCCGTTCTCGGCTCAGATACTGCTGCAACAGCTCGGAGAGGGGATCCCCTACGGCCACAGCGCGAGGTTTACTCCCCTTGCCACAGCGCACTTCCAACAGGGATCCCTCGGGGCTGATTTGAAAATCTTGAACGGTTAAGTCCAACAGCTCCTGGGCCCGCAGCCCGCACTCCAGCATCAGGCGAATCAAAGCCGCGTAGCGCAGAGAATGGTTTTGGGCCCGCTGCAACACCCGCCGCAACAACAACCGATCCAGATCGCGAGGCAAACGAGCGGGTAGGCGGGCAGGTCGAATGGCTTGAGTGGGCAGGGGATCCTGAAGGTAGCCCCGTTGGCTGGCCCATTCAAAAAATTGCTGCAAGGCCAACCGCTTGAGGTTGTAGGTGGCCGGAGAGGCGGGCGGGTGGATCCGCTGGCCGGAGCGGTTGCGAAACGGACGGCCCTTCAAGCTGTTCAAAAAGGACTGAACGTGGACAGGCTGCACCTGGGGCAGCGGCACCGGGCAAGTTTTGGCAAACTGCTCCAGAGCAATGCGGTAGGTACGGCGGCTGGCAGGGGCCAGATCCCGCTGCCGCTCCTGCAAAAATTGCGCCGCCAGATGGCTGAGGCTGGGAACAGGGCCGCTCGGTTGAGTCTGTCGAACCTGACCAGGTCGGGGATCCCTCATCTTTAGCCCACTGGCAACCCTCAACCAACTCTATCCTTCCCCTGCGAGCAAGCTCCAGCTTGGACTCGGCCCCTACCCCGGCATCAAATGCTGAGCGATGAAGTCCGTGTACACTTCGCCCCTCAAAAAAGCTTCATGGCGCAGGATCTGCTGGTGGAAAGGGATCGTGGTGGGCACCCCAGTGATGGCGCATTCCCCCAAAGCCCGCTGCATGCGGCGGATGGCTGCTGCCCGGTTAGGCCCCCAGACGATCAGCTTGCCCAACAGCGAATCGTAGTAGGGGGGAATGGTGTAGTCGGTGTAGATGTGGGAATCCATGCGCACCCCCGGCCCCCCAGGGGGCAAATAGGCACTGATCGTGCCAGCGCAAGGCCGAAACTGCTGCTTGGGATCCTCGGCGTTGATGCGGCATTCGATAGCATGGCCCCGCAACTCCACATCCTTCTGGCGAAAGGTGAGGGGTTGACCTTGGGCAATGCGAATCTGCTCGGCAATCAGATCCAGCCCGGTCACCATCTCAGTAACCGGATGCTCCACCTGGATGCGGGTATTCATCTCGATGAAGTAAAACTGGCCGTTTTTATCCAGCAAAAACTCCACCGTGCCCGCTCCCACGTAATTCACCACCTTGGCCGCTTTCACCGCCGCTGCTCCCATGCGGCTGCGTAGAGCCGTTGTCAAAGCCGGGCTGGGGGCCTCTTCCAACAGCTTTTGGTGTCGCCGTTGAATGGAGCAATCCCGCTCGTACAGATGCACCACATTGCCCTGACTATCCGCCAAGATTTGAAACTCCACATGACGGGGGCGCTCGATGAACTTCTCCAAGTAAACCCCGCCGTTGCCAAAGGCTGCTTGGGCTTCCCCCTGAGCGGTGCGCAGCATCTTCAGCAGCTCCTGGGCATCCCGCGCCACCCGCATACCCCGCCCCCCGCCACCGGCGGTGGCTTTGATGATCACGGGGTAGCCGATTTTCTCCGCCAGCTTCACTGCCTCCTCCTCAGAGGTGATCAACCCGCGGCTGCCCGGCACCGTCGGCACCCCCACCGCTTGCATGGTCTCGCGGGCCGTGGCCTTGTCGCCCATCTTGCGCATCGCCTCTGGCGAGGGGCCGATGAAGATCAAGTTGTGGTCGGCACACATCTCGGCAAATTTGGCATTCTCCGCCAAGAACCCATAGCCCGGATGAATGGCAGTGGCCCCGCGGGTGAGGGCTGCCGAGATGATGTTGGGAATGTTGAGGTAGCTTTTGGCCACCGGGGCATCTCCTACGCAAACAGCCTCGTCCGCCAGTTGGACGTGCAGGGAGTTCTGATCCGCAGTGGAGTAAACGGCCACAGTTCGGATCCCCATTTCCTGACAGGTACGGATGATGCGCAGGGCGATCTCACCCCGGTTGGCAATCAGGATCTTGGTGATGGGCGGCATGAGGAAGGTTCAAAGCTGAAGAGGTAGCTAGACCGCTAAGGCCAGCGGTCTGTAAACGCAAGGTTAAGTTCAGGTGCTCATCCTACTATTTGACATACTCCCCGTCTTAAAGGACGGGGATGCTTTCTCAGCCAGCAGAATTGCTCCTACCGACTGAGCTACACAGGGCATGAGGCTGAAACCTCAACCCTATGGGGGATGCCATGGCCCCAACTACTGGGCCGGAGCCCAGATACTTCCTGCGGATGTTAATTGCCCCCACCCCGTCCCGATGGAACTCAAACCCACACCCACACCTGTACACACGACCTTTGGGCTTGTTTCTCTGTCCACAAACAGGACACTCCTGAGAGCTGTACCGCTCATCTTGCAGTACCACTCTCATCCCCAACCGCTCAGCTTTGTAGGTGATGAGATGCCGGACTTGACCATGCAACATCTGGTGGATCTTCTGATTCGCCTTTTTGTTGTAGTTGGCAGACATCCGGATATCCCGAAGGTCGCCAATCACAACTGTCTGCACGCCTCGCTTGTGGAGCGTGGAGACCAATCGGGTTGTCTGCTTGTGCAGAATATCCCGAATTTGATTGCGCAGCTTCTTGAGCTGCAAACGTTGAGAGCGAACTAGCCGCTTCCACCGCCGAGAGCCCCGCTTTTTGCGCGCCAGGAGTCGAGCTAGCTTGCCCTGCAGCTTGTTCTGGTAGCGCCTTTTGGAGCGCAGCAGCCTGCCATTGGCGATGTAGGTTTGTCCCCCCTCATGAGCGACTGCGGGGTGAATCTCACCCAAATCCACAGCGGCAACGTTGCTCTCTTCCCCCTCTTCTTCCGGCGGCGTATCCCCCACCTTGTAGCAAGCCCTCAGCTCATACTGCTGGCCATCCCAGCCCATCTCTACCCAAACAGGCGTATCCCAAGCCCAGTTAACAATCAGGGGCTCCTTGCCTTTCCCGTTCGACAATCGCAGCTTCCCATTGACGACTTGGATGGCTGAAGATTTCCACTGGACTTTGTAGAAGTACCGACGGCGTCGAGGTGGACGGGCGTTGGGGTCGGTTTTGCGGCGTTCCCGCCAGGACTTGAGAGAGGCAAAGAAGCTTTGCACTACCGCGTCTGCACTGTGAGCATGAAGTGTATTCTCAGGGTCGTTGGGAAACCAACGCATGAATGTGGAAGGCTTTAACCACAATCCCTTCTTGCGGACGACCCGCCAAAAGTGAACGAGCACTTTTGAGTACAGCTCGCCTGCTGCCCTGCTCAACAGCTGCAGTTGCTCTGAGACGCCTAGCTTGAGCTTGCGGACAAGGTACATGCAAAGTTGCCTTTCCTGTCTAATAGCATCTTACAAAAGCCGCCCTAGAAGGGCGGGGCTTGTAACCCAGTTTTTTTGGTCAACTGGAGGGGAGGATAGAGAAGGTCAGGTGGGGATCCCACATTCAGCCCATCCAGTCGACAACCTAGGTAGGACTGAGGCTACAGGGATCCGGCTGCAGCAGAATCCCGGTGGGGGCAAACTGCGTCACCCAAAACTCTACATCTTGAAACTGGCGACGCAGGGTGTCGCGCGCTTGGGCGGCCAGCTCCAGGCTGGGCATGATCCCGAAGACCGTTGGCCCCGACCCCGACATCAGGGATCCCAGGGCCCCCGCCGAGAGAAGAGCTTGGCGCAGTTCCCCTACAATCGCGTACTCCGGCAAAACCACCTGTTCCAAGTCATTGCGCAAACTCCTGGCTAACGCCGGCGGATCCTGACGGCTGAGAGCCGCCAACGCCTGCGGCAAGGTGGGCAGTGTGGGTTTGGGTAGGGCATCCCCTCCCAAGCTCCCCTGACGAGAACGAAAGGCTTGATAGGCCCAGGCAGTCGAAACCCCCAGGTGCTTGGGCTTGGCCAGCAGCACAGGGATCCCTTCCCAATCGGCCAGCGGCTCCAAAACTTCCCCGCGCCCGGTGGCCAGTTGCGTTCCCCCCTGGATACAGAAGGGAATGTCGGATCCCAAGCGGGCTGCCAAACTCTGCAACTCTCCCACCGTCAGGCCCAGCCCCCACAGTTGGTTCAACCCCACCAAAACCGCTGCCGCATCAGCCGAGCCCCCCGCCAAGCCTGCTGCCACCGGAATGTGCTTTTCGATGTGAATCTCCACGCCAGCGGCAGAGTGACACTCTTTTTGCAGCAGCTCAGCGGCTTGATAGGCAAGGTTGCGGGCATCTGCAGGCACTTCTGGACAATCGCAGGTGAGGTGGATCCCGTGAGGACGGCTCTTCAACTGCAGTCGATCCGCCAAATGAATGCTCTGCAACACCATCGCCACCTCTGAATACCCATCAGGACGGGAGCCGAGGATTTCCAGGTAGAGGTTGATCTTGGCGCGGGCAATCAGGGTACAGGCTTGCATGGGGTGAAAATCTGGGTCAGCAACAAGTCTCAACTCCCCTTAGCCTGTACAGACCTGATCAAAACACAGACTTATCCGGGGAGGTCTCCCAGCCCGATTCTAACGGCAATGGATCCCCTTTCTAGCTGCCGGAGCGCGGCCATGGCCCCAGCCACTCTCCACCGCGAAAGCGCCAGCGGGGAAACAAAATGCGCATTACCACCCAAGCGCTGAGGTAAAGGCAAACCCAGACCACACTGTAGTGGAGAATAAAATCTCCCAAGTCAAACCGTTGGGTTGGGATATAAGGAAGACCCACCACCTTCAAGACTGTACCCAAAAAAAGCCCTTCCCAAATGCCGGCCAAAAGCTGAAGGATCCCAGGCCAATCGTGATCCCACATCCACCCCATCAGATAGTTATAAACGACATCCCAAACACAGCCAAACAGACCCACGTAGAGCAATACCCAAAAATAGGTGAGGCTGCCGCCATGTCCGGTGATCCCAAAATAAAAGGGTAAACTTGCCAAAACACCAACGGTGGCCAATAAGAAAATGCGAGTTTGCCAGCGGCCAATCAAGGTCGGAGTCATTTTTTCCTCCCGCAGTTTTGCCAATCGAGATCATCAGGATCCGTGTCGCTCCCAGTCTGTTTGAGGGAACCTTCTGGCCCTCACCCCCAACCCTTCCCCCTTTGGTATAGAAGAGTTGGGGATCAACGCAACACCCCTTTCACCAGGTTCAACGGGATGGGGAATAGCCATGATGTGTCGCCAACAATAGCGTTGATAACCATAAACATCCGGCAAACATCCGGCAAAATCCAGGAGCGTTGCCCAATGTCGGCAAGCTAGGGGCTGATGTTTAGGGCCCACTTGCACCATTGCCACAGGGATCGGATCCCTTCTAAGCCTTTGACCCCCGGTGCCCGCAGTCGAGCCAGGTGTTCCACCGAGCGATGGGCACAGTACTGTAAACCCAAAAACGTATCCACCGGCGCATAGGGCCCGCCCAAGGTGATGATCCCAGCGGCGTACATTCGCCCATCCCGGTTGCGCATCTCCACCAGCTCAAAGTCGTTGGAGACATGCAAGCGCCCGTGAGGATTGAGGGGCAGGTTGTAGTGGGTAATCAGGTCGTTGAGGAGAGGATTGGTCATGGGATCCGAAACCAAACCCGTACAGTCGATAACGAAATCGGCCTCCACCTTTAATTGCGTGTTGTTGTGGGTACCTCGAATGTAGGTTACCGGCTTACCCTTGTCGCCGGGAACCACCGACTCCACCTTGCCGAACACAATCGAGTACCAGCCCTCTCGCAACCCTTGCCGCACGATCCGCCGCCATTTCCGCCGACTTGCTGTCGTGGTGCCGCCCCAAGCTTCCAGCAGTTCGCGCCGTTCCAGGGGGGTCGCCGCTTCCAATTTGGCACGCAGAACTCCTCCCCAAGTGCCCTTGGGCCAGTTGAAGGGCTGAAACTCCCAATGGTTATCCACTGCCCGTTTGGCTCGTCCGAAGCGATTACCGCTTTTGGGCGCACGGCTCAGATGCACCACCGAGATGCGGGGGTTGACTTTGCGGGCTTCGTAAAGGCGTTCCATCACCTGAGAGGCGACGATCCCAAATCCCCGAATTAGGACGGTGCCACCTTGTTTCTCCAACTGCTCATAAACGTGATCATGAGGCTCATAGCCGTGTACCACCGATCTCAAATCTCCTGTTTTTTCGCGAAACTCCTGCAGGTCGTTGAGCAACTTGATGGCCGGATATCCAGTTGCCAAATGGAGATACTTGGCCACCATAAAACGGTGATCCGTATGGCCGGGCCGCGTTGCCGAATAGGCCACCACATATCGCCCATCCTCCGTTTTGCGAATGGCGCGAATATGGCCGTAACACAACATTTGCTCCCAACCAATTCGGGCTGCCTCCCGATCCATTGAGGCAAATACATCCCCCGCCCGCGGCGTATAGGTATCTGCCAACAAGGGCTCACTAAATACCTGCCACAAAAAGCCGAGTGCTTCCAACAATCGGCCGGAGAAAAAGGAACGCCAAGCATCCCGCAGAGCATAGCCAGGCCAGCCCCAAATGTTGTCTGGACAAGAATCGGAGCCAGAGCGAATTCGCTTCCAGCGGGGGATCTGGCAGTTGGTCAAAAGCCGTTCATACCGTTCGTAGGGTTTGCGGGCAATGCTGATGACGCGGATGTGTTCCGGTCTGACCCCGTAGATGCGCAGGGTATCCACCCAGACAAAGCTGCCGATACCGCCGCCCAAGGCCAAATAGAGGGTCTCTTCCACAGGCAGTCCGGTGGCTTTGAGGGCGCTCAGGGCAATTTGCTCGGCTCGAAACAAATCCGGCGGGGGAAAATCCGAGCCAGCCCGCACTTCAGGAAGCTGCTCTGGGGCAAAAACCACCGTGGAAGCCGGGGGAACCTCAAATGCGGTGTCGGGTTGGGTGGCCGGGCGAATCAGTTCGGTGCGCGGCTCCAGCAAAAGAGTAGGGGTGGCGGTCAGAAGGGTGGCATTGGGATCCCTGGGGGACACCAAACCCACGGTGATGCTGTAGGGGCCAAGCTCCACCACTTCTCCCCCCTGGAGCACCCGGCGTGCCTGACGGATTTTTTCCCCATTGATGCGGCTGCCGTTGGCACTGCGATCTTCATAGATGACCTGGCCATCCTCACCGAGATAGACGAGGGCGTGATAACGGGAGATCTCCTGGCTGGCAAACACAGCCCGCGCCACTTCTCGACCTTGCCATTCCTGTGGCAATTGGGCCAGCTCCCTGCCCAAGGCAAGAGGCAATGGAAAAATCAGCTCCTGCTGTTCTTCGGTGATGGGATCTTCCCAGCTCAGTTGAATTTGCATAGCTTCTGCTCACCTTTACAAAGATCATGAAGAGCATGCCTCTAACCCCCAAAACCCTGAACTTTGCTGAATTTACTGAGCTTTAGGCGGTTTGGCAAAAGTCATTGAGAGGGATATAGTAGACCAAGTTTCCCCCTGATCCTTGAGTCCACCGCAACGGTTGCCGGGAAGTGAAGGGGGAAAGCGCTCGGGGGGTATTCCTCAGGGCTTTGCGGGATACCGCCTTCCTGCTCAGAGATAGGCAGGATGCGATCGCTTCTTTCCTGAACCATGTTCAGGAGAGTTCAGCGTGAATGTATCAGGCCATTGAGAAAACACAGAACAGCGCGACCTCACAGGTCACTTTTGGTTTGCCCGGGATCCCTTTCTTCAATCCCTTATGGACTTGGATTGGCCGCCGGGATCCGTGGGAAGAATCGTTGCCCTAGGCAGGAGATTGCGGGGCTTTGCCAGCTTCTGGAGGAGGGATCACCAAGGTAGCGCTCAAGACCAAATGTCCACAGTAGGGACAATTCTGGCCCTGATATTCTGGGGGTAGGTAGTGAGGGTTTTCCAGGCGGCTGCACTTAACCTTGAGGGCGTCCAAAGTGCCGCGGCTGAGGGGAACCCCCTGATTCTTCCTGGCAACTTCTATGGACTTCACGCTCAGCACAACGCGCCCCAATTGAATTTGGCTATTGGCCTCAAGCGCAAGCTCTTCCTGAATTATTTTTCGGCCATTCACCCAGACGGGGTTGGGCTGCTTAGGAGGCAAACGATCCCGAGTTAAGTTGCGAATGTGAAAGTTTAAGGTTTTGGGATCAAAATAAAGCCCGGCGTGAACTCCTGAGACCGAGCGAGTTGGGTCATTGAGCACCACATCACAGCTGGGATCCCGTCCAATGGTAACCAGCTTAGAGGGGACAGGCGAAACCGTTTGCGATCGGCGCCGGTCGGCCTCGGTCCATTCTAAAGTGAGTTGACACACGATCCCATTCTCCACAGTTCAGCGCCTCCATTCCCTAGATCGGCTTCAGCATATCCAAAGGTCAGCTTGGGGAAAGCAGAAGATGTCTTTTTCGTCAAAATTGTTATCTTTTTGGATAACTATAACCTACTCCCCTGACCAAAGGCTTGCGCTGATCCGGATCACCTGAGTTGGGATCTCCGAGTTACATTCCTGCTGGAGACCGTGCCCAAACGCTCCGCGCCGCTTCCGCGACCACCCTCAGCTCCTCTTCCAGAGGGAGAGGGGAGCCAGACGGAAAGGTTTCATTCATGATGTTTAGACCATGATGTTTAGAGTGACTACATACTCGACTTTATCCCCACCCGATTTGAAGTGATAAAGCCTGACCTCCGCAGGAACGGCAAGGCCGTTCAAGTTTGACTGAAGTGACCTCATCCCTTTTCAAAGCACTCCGGTAAATGGGAAACTGCCGCTGCCCAGCCGCTCCTGCCGATCGAACACACTGATGGTGAGCTGATGGGATCCCGTTTGAGTGAGGGTAAAGCGATTCTGGGTCAGGGTCAGCCCTGTAACGGTGCAGGTGGTCGCCCCAACGAAGCAGCCGGGCAACTGAGCAGCATCAAAAGCTCCCAGGGTTACGAAATTGCCCAGTGGGGTGGTGACGGAAGCCAAAAAGGCGTTGGAACCCCGGATCCCGGCAGGGGCCTCCACCCGGAAAGACACCACAAAGGTTGGAGTTTGCCCCACCAAGACGGTGCGCGGAGAGAGATCGGTAATGGTGAGGGACGGAGCAGGTATGGGAGGTGGCAGGGGCGGAAGATTGCTGCTGCCGGTCGTGCCCCCACACCCCACCAGAACACTGCTCAGCAGCACCAGCAATGGGATCCGTTCATGCCTTCGCTGCATGGTTTTCCTCCACTCCAAAAGGTCTTCTTTTTTTGAGCTTATTGTCTAGAGTTTGTCTCCACCAAGCCAGTGGGCAGAAAGGAGAGAACCTGGCAAGCAGCGGCCTGGGATCCTTCGCTTATTCCCCTTGCAAAAGGTTTTGGCAAGCTGTGGCAATGGCCCAGTCCTCTTGGGCTGAGATCACCAGAACCCGCACCGGAGCATCCGAAGTGCTGATATCGCAGTTGCGGGGGGATCCGGCATTCAAAACCGGGTCGATCTGGATCCCTAAAAAACCCAGATCTGCACAGGTTGCTGCCCGCACCGGCGCCGAGTTTTCCCCAATCCCCCCAGAGAACACCAGCGCATCCAGCCGATCCAAGCTCATGAGCATCGCCCCAATCTGGCTGCGCAGACGGTGAACAAACAGCTCAAAAGCCAGCTCCGCCCGGGCATGGCCTGCCTCCATTGCCTCCAACACAACCCGCATATCGCTGCTCAGGCCGGAAACGCCCTTCAACCCCGATTCTCGGTTCAAGATCCGATCCAGTTCATCCACACTCATGCCCTGGCGCAACTGATGGATCAAAATGCCCGGATCCACTGACCCCGACCGGGATCCCATCATCAAGCCCTCCAGGGGGGTGTAGCCCATGGTGGTGTCCACACTTCTGCCCCCGCGAATGGCCGCCAACGAGCAGCCGTTGCCCAGGTGACAAGTGATCAGCCGCAACTCCTCCAGGGGTCGGTTCAAGATCTCGGCAGCGCGACGGGCGCAATGCTCGTGGTTGATGCCATGAAACCCGTAGCGGCGGATCCCTTGTTCAGCCCAAGCGTAGGGAAGGGGGTAAAGGGCTGCGGCCAGAGGCATTTGCTGGTGGAAGGCGGTGTCGAAAACGGCCACCTGAGGGATCCCCGGCAACAGTTGCCTTAGCAGACGGATGCCAGCCAGCGCAGCAGGGTTGTGGGCTGGGGCCAAGGGGATCAATTGCTCAATCGCCCTCTCCACCTCTGGCGTAATTAAGGTGGGCTGCCGGTACAGGGATCCCCCATGCACCACCCGATGGCCGACGCCGCCGATCTCAGCCGCCTGCGGGAGCAGGGATCCCTCCCCTTGCCAGAGGCTTTGAAACAGCGGGGCCAGTTGGCCGATCCCTCCCTCAGGTGAAGCGGAGGGAAAAGATTCCCACCCACCGCCTCGCCGACGAGTCTGGATGAGGGCCTCCCCCGGCTTGTAGGTGAAATCCACCTGGGCTTGCCAGATGGGCGTGGCCTCCACCCTTCCCTCAACCGTCAGAAATAGGGAGGATTTGAGGCTGCTGGAACCGGCATTGACGACCAGAATATTCACAGCGTGTCTTCGTTGGCCTTCGCACTGCTGGGCTTAAGGCCTATAGCCCGCTTGCTTGAACAGAGCGGTTGACTACCCTGCCGCTAAGGATGACCATAGCATTAAAGCCCTCCTGCAGCTTCCTGAGGCCAAGGCGAACTGCGTAGCGGTAGGACGGAGCTTTAGACCCAATTTTTTGGGTAATCTGTTCCCCTACTTCTGTTGCCCTCCATCCCACTGGACTAACGCTGCTTATGCCCAGAGTCATCGTCACAGATCCCATCGATCAGGCGGGGATCGACATTCTCTCCCAAGTCGCTCAGGTGGATGTGCAAACCCAGCTCACCCCAGAGCAGTTGATCGCGGTCATCCCCAACTACGATGCCATCATGGTGCGCTCCGGTACACGGGTTACCCGAGAGGTAATCGAGGCGGGGACGAACTTAAAAATCATCGGGCGGGCGGGCGTTGGTGTCGATAACATCGATGTGCCCGCCGCAACCAAAGCCGGGATCCTGGTGGTCAACTCCCCAGAGGGCAACACCATTGCCGCTGCCGAGCACGCCATTGCCTTGATGATGGCCCTCTCCCGCCACATACCCGATGCCAATGCCTCTCTGAAGTCGGGCCTGTGGAATCGGCAAGAGTTTGTCGGCGTAGAAGTCTACAAAAAAACGCTGGGGATTGTCGGATTGGGTCGGATTGGATCCCATGTGGCCCAGATTGCCAAGGCGATGGGGATGAAGCTGCTGGCCTATGACCCCTATCTGTCCGTGGAGCGGGCAGAGCAACTGGGGGTGCGCCTGGTGGACTTCACAACTTTGGTCCAGGAATCCGACTACATCACCTTGCACATTCCCAAAACCCCTGAAACCACCAACCTGTTCAACGCCGAAACCTTCCGCATGATGAAGCCGACTGCCCGCCTGATCAACTGCGCCCGTGGCGGTTTGGTGGATGAACAAGCCCTGTACGAAGCCCTGAAATCCGGCCAAATTGCCGGAGCGGCTTTGGATGTATTTGCCAATGAGCCCCTGAAGGACTCCCCGCTGTTTTCCCTGGGCAAAGAAGTCCTGCTCACTCCCCACTTGGGGGCCTCCACCGAAGAAGCCCAAGTGAATGTGGCGATTGATGTGGCCGAGCAGATCCGCGATGTGTTGCTGGGGCTGCCGGCCCGCTCTGCCGTGAACATCCCCGGCCTACAGGCAGAGGTGCTGCAAAACCTCAGACCCTACCTGGACTTGGCCGAAACCCTAGGCAACTTGGTTGGCCAATTGGCGGGGGATCGCGTCAACCAGTTGGAGATCCGCCTGCAGGGAGATCTGGCGGAAAAAGATGGGCAGCCGATCGTCATTGCCGCCCTCAAAGGGCTTTTGACGCTGGCGCTGCGGGAGCGGGTCAACTACGTCAACGCCTCCATTGAGGCCAAAGAACGGGGCATCCGGGTGGTGGAAACCCGAGATCCCTCCTTGAAAGATTATTCCGGATCCCTGACGTTGATTGCCCATGGCCCCAATGGGATCCGCTCGGTTTCGGGGGCGTTGATTGGGGAGCGAGAGGTGCGGATCACCCAGATCGACGAGTTCCCGGTGAATGTGCCCCCTTCCGCCAACATGCTGATGACCCTGCACCGGGATATGCCGGGAATCATCGGACGGATTGGCACCCTGCTGGGAGCCTACAATGTCAACATCGCCAGCATGCAGGTGGGGCGCAAGATCATCCGCGGCGATGCAGTCATGGTGCTCAGCTTGGACGATCCCCTGCCGGATGGGATCCTGGAAGAGGTGCTCAAGCAGCCGGGCATCCGTGACGCTTTTGTAGTGAACCTCTAGAATTGTTGATCCCTAGAAAAAATCCCAAATCTCACCTACCCTGGCAAGACGGAGTCTTTGCTTGAACCAGAGCAACTTGTCCCTAACCCTGTCCCAGATCCCAGACTGGGATTGGCCGGCCTTTCTGGAGTCCCTGGGCCATTTTGGTGTGGATCTCAGTCTGGAACGCATGCAAGTCTTGCTGCAGCGTCTAGGACAGCCCCAAGCTGGGATCCCGGCCATCCACGTAGCCGGCACCAACGGCAAAGGATCTGTCTGTGCCTGGGTCAGCCACGTGTTGTGGGCGGCAGGCTATCGTGTGGGCCGCTACACCTCTCCCCATTTGGTGGACTGGCGGGAACGGATTTGGCTGAACGGGGAATACATTTCCGCCAACGACTGGAGCCAAGCGCTGGCCCAGGTGCGAGACTGCCTACAAACCTATGCCCCTGACGAGGCTTCTCCCACCCAGTTTGAGGTTATCACCGCTGCCGCTTGGCTGTACTTCCGCCGGCAAAAGGTGGATGTGGCAGTGATAGAAGTGGGCCTGGGGGGGCGGCTGGATGCTACCAATGCTGGGATCGAGCCAGTGGTAACGGCTATCACCTCCATCGGCTGGGATCATTGGCAGCGCTTGGGCAACAGCCTTCCCCAAATTGCCTCTGAAAAGGCGGGTATTCTCAAGCCAGGGATCCCGGCAGTGTGCGCACCCCAAACTCCAGAGGTCACAGCAGTTATCCGAGCCAAGGCAGAGCAATTGCGAAGCCCCCTGAAGATGGTCGAACCTCTGCGATGGTCAGAGCCTCAAACCGTCCACTGGCGAGGGCAGCTCCTCACCTTGCCCCTCAGCGGCGATGTACAACTCACCAATGCAGCAGTAGCCCTTGCCGTTGTGGAAACCCTACAGCAACAGGGCTGGCGGATCCCGGATGCCGCTGTCGAAAAAGGATTTGCCATCACCCGTTGGCCGGGGCGCTTACAGCGGGTGCAGATTGGATCCCGTCAGTTGCTGATGGACGGAGCCCACAACTTGCCCGCTGCCCAGGCTCTCCGTCGCTATCTGGATGAGCATCAACCCGGCCCCCTCACCTGGTATGTGGGCATCCTCACCACCAAAGATGTCCAGGGCATTCTCAGCACCCTGCTGCGACCAGGAGATTGCTTTTTCGCTCTGCCAATTGCTGGCCACTCTGGGACGGATCCCGAGCAACTTGCTCAGCTAGCCCAGACTCTGCAGCCTCATCTCGCCTCGGCACGGGCACTGCCCAATCTCTCCGCTCTTCGGGCTCAGTTGCTCAAGCCGAAAAACCTCACTGAGCCACCAGCTGTAATCTGCGGATCCCTGTACCTATTGGGCCAGGTGATGCAGGAATGTTTGGGATGGGATCTAGCCTGTTGAACTGACAGGTGAAACCTTATGCAAAACCTGAGCTCCTCTCTTATAAAGAGAGAGGAGCTATGAACAAAAACTAGCTCTCAACCACTATCACTTGATCAAGATACTCCCCTACTGATTGGGTTAGGGTGGTGGGCCTGGCACCGAGCTAGGTTGCCAGCAGGTCGCCCTGCCAGTAGGTTCGCCGCTGATGCGTTTCACGTCCGAGTT